>NZ_JARKPW010000144.1:0-16516 GCF_029975095.1 Aminiphilus sp. | reverse complement strand
GCAGGAGGGGTTTGCGGCAGGGACCGCCCCGGTATCCCGCGAGATCCAGCGCGGCCTTGATCCCCGCGGGACCGAAACGAACCGTCACCGCCTCGTTGAGGGGGAGCAGGCTGAACTGCATCCGCCGGGCGCGCTCCAGATCGCCGGCGCACCAGGCCTCGTAGAGGGCAACGCAGAACTCCGGCGCGACGTTCGCCACGGTGAGCGTTCCGCCCCGGCCCCCGAGGAGCAGCGTGGCAAGCAGCATGCTCCCCCGCCCGGCGAAGAGACAAAAGTCCTTCGGCATTTCCGCGGCGATGGCCGCGAGCTGAGATGCGCTGAAGGTGCTGTCCTTGATGCCCGCCACGTTGGAATGCGCCGCAAGACGCACCGTGAGGGCCGGCGAAAGGTTGATCCCCGTGTTGGCGGGCATGTTGTAGAGAAAGAGCGGCAGGGGGGCCATGTCCGCCACATCGAGAAAATAGCGCTCCAGCGCCGCGTCGGTCATGCTGTTCTTGTAGTAGTGGGGAGGCAGGACGAGAAGCGCGTCGTACCCGAGGGCCGCGGCTTCCCGGCTCAAAAGGAGCGTCTCCCGAAGGGATTCGCACCCCGTTCCCGCAAGAAGGATCTTTTTCCCCGCCACCTTGCCCGCCACCGCGGCGAGGAGCGTTCCTTTCTCCTCCCGCGACAGGGCTGGAAATTCCCCCGTGGATCCCATCACGGCAAAGCCGCGGATTCCCGTGGCGCACCACCGGGAAAGGTTTTCCTCCAGCGCGGGGAGATCCAGCTCCTCGTCGCGGCGAAAGGGGGTGGGAATGGGAAGGAAAATGCCGGAAAAACGGTCCTGGTCGGTTGGTGCCGCGCATGCATGAGCATGAGACGAAGCCGAACGCTCTGTCATGATGGTCCTCCTCGCATCCGATTTTCGGCCATTCTATCATCCCTTTCTTTACAACAAAGACGGGTGCCGGGAAGCCCTCGGGAACCGAAGCGTTCTCCCGTCGGTCCGACGTGGCCGGAAACTCCCCGGAAACACAGCCACATTTCTTTCGCCGCACCGATTTTCGCCTTTCCGTCGGGAAGGAACCGTTCACCGCCTCGTTCCGAAAGTTTTCCCTTTTTCGCGTCATCACATCGGCATTGCGCCTTCCCTAAAAAATGGGGTACAATCGAATTAACTTCAAACGGCAAAGGAGGAAGACCGATGGTCGCACCACCCCCCTTCACGACAACCCCGCCGGATCAGACGCACACGTCCGAGGACGCCCCGACGCGGCGACTTCTGCAGCATGTGCGCCCCGAAGAGTGGAAGAATCCCGATCCGGCGCCCTTTTACCACCTGGTCGTCGTGGGAGGCGGTACGGCCGGGCTCGTGGCCGCGACAAGCGCCGCCACGCTGGGATTTCGCGTGGCCCTCGTGGAGCGCCGCCGTCTGGGGGGCGACCGTCTCAACGCGGGGTGCGTTCCCTCCAAGGCCGTGTGCCGCCTCGCGAAGGCCGCCGCCATGCGGCGGCAATGGCCGCTCCGGCATCCGGACGCGGACGATCTTCCCGACCCGGCGGAGGTCATGCGGCGCGTCCGGGAGATCCGGGCCGACCTCGCGGAAAACGACAGCGCCCACCGCTTGCGGGAGCAGGGCGTGGACGTCTTCTTCGGGGACGCCCGATTCCTGTCCCATGCGTGCCTGACCACGGGAGACGCGTCGCTTCACTTCCGGCGGGCGCTTCTCGCCGTGGGCGCCCGCCCCGCGAAGCCGGCGATTCCGGGGCTCTCCGAGGCGGAGTATCTCACCAACGAGACGCTCTTCGAACTGGAGCGCCTTCCCGCGTCGCTCGCCATCCTGGGGGGCGGTCCCATGGGATGCGAAATGGCTCTGGCGTTTGCCCGGCTCGGCTGCGAGGTCTCCCTGCTCCTCCGCGGAAATCGCCTGCTTCCCCGAGAGGACCGGGAGGTGGGTGATTTTCTCGGCGCCCACCTCGTCCGACAGGGTGTGCGCCTGCTGCCCTTCACGGAGATTCGTTCCTCCAGGCTCCACCGGGACGGGACAACCCTCTCCCTCCAGCGCCCCGAGGGAGACGAGACGCTCCACGCGGAAAAAATCCTGGCCGCCACGGGGCGCGTTCCCGATCTGAGCCGCATGAACCTCGACACGGGCCTCGTCGCCTTCGACCCCGCCGGCGGCATCCGTGTGGACGATCATCTGCGAACCTCCAACGAGGCGGTCTTCGCCGCGGGAGACTGCTGCCTCGACACGAAATACACCGCCGCCGCGGAAGCCTCGGCCCATATCGCCCTGCAGAACGCCTTCTTTCCCGTGAAGCGCCGGTGGAGTTCCGTCCCGGTTCCGCGGTGCACCTTCACCGATCCGGAGATCGCCACGGTGGGACTGACCGAGGAGGAGGCCGCCCGAGCAGGCATTGCCGCAACCGTACTCCGCGTCCCCCTTGCCGAGGTGGACCGGGCGCTCATCGAGGGAGAGCCCGAGGGATTTCTCAAGATCCTGCTCCGCTCCGAGAGCGACACCATCCTCGGCGCGACCCTCGTGTCCGCCCACGCGGGGGAGAGCATCGGCATCATCGCCACGGCCATGGCTGCCGGAATGGGACTCCGCAAGCTCGACAGCGTTCCGTTTCCCTACCCCACCCAAGCCGGAGCAATCGGCAGGGCCGCGAATCTCGCGAACCGACAGCGTCTTACCGCGGGACTCCGGGGACTTCTCTCCCGATGGATCGGCATGCGTTTCGGGTCGGAACACACCGGTCGGCAGGAGAAAAAGGATCGGTCATGAGCACCCCGGCGCGGCAAGGAGGCGAGCGATGATGCGGCCTCTTCTCCTTCTCGCCTTTGCACTGCTGCTTTTGCTCGGCACCACGTGGCTCGGCAGGCGGCGCACCAAACCCCGGGGATGCGGTCGCGGCTGCCCGGAATGTGGCCTGGGCCCCTGCCCGCCGCCGAAAAAACCCTCACGCAAGTAAGGTGTTCCCTCGCTGGAAGGGGAAGAGTGAAACGTGTACAATAGTGCTGCTTTTTGAAAATATGAACTTTTACAAATGACCTCCGGGGTTTCGTCGGCCTCCGAAAAAGGGCCCCACCCCGGGAGAGCGGTGCATCCTTCTTTCGACAGCCCCGGCGGGAAAAGAAGCGCCGGATGCGAAAGGGACCCGGCTCATGCGGAAGGGAGATTCCACGGATGGAGCACACCGTCTACGTTACGCCGCTCTGGATCTCCGCCATCGCGTTTCTCTTTCTCGCCCTCTACGGCGTCGGACACGCGGGGCAAAACCGCGCTGCCGCACCGTTCTCGGTTTTCATGTTCACCGCCGCCCTCTGGACCGCGCTGTACGCCCTGGGCATCGTCTCCGTCGGGCTGGGGGAAAAGCTTTTCTGGATGCGCCTTCGCCTTCCCCTGCTCACCTTCCTCCCATTGCCCTGGTTTCTCATGACGGTGCGTTTCCTCAACCGGCCCGAACTGCTTTCCCGTCGTCGCATCTGGTGGTTTCTGCTCGTCCCCGCCCTCGACATCCTCTTCTGCGCCGACCCGCGCCTCTTCGCCCTCCTCGTTCGGAACAACTTCCATCTCGTCACCGACAGCAGCGGAGGAGCGCTGCTCTATCACAGCGGCCCCTGGTTCTGGTTTCGCATCACCTACTTCTACGGCATCCTCCTCTGGTCACTGTCGCTGCTGCTGCGCAATCTCCAGGATGTCCCCTCCCGTTTCCGGGGCAACGCGGTACTGGTTCTCGCGGGAGCCTTCCTCGCGATCGTCACGGACGCGCTCTTCAACCTGGGCATCCGACTGGTTCCCGGAATCAACCTCACCCCGCCACTGCTCGCCCTCACGGGCATTCTGGTGGCCCTCTCCCTCCACCGCTACCGTCCTTTCGAACTGGCACCCGTAGCCCGGGAGGCAGTTATGGAGATCATGAACGACCCCGTGTTCGTGCTGGACGAGGCCCATCGCCTCGCCTTCGTGAACCGCGCCGCGGAAAACCGCGTCGGCCTGCCGCGCTCGACACTCCTCGGCGCAGTCGCCCGGGATCTTCCGCCGCCCTGGAACGCAATTCTGGGAAGCGGCAACGGCAAACCGCTCCGAAGCGAGTTCCCTTTGGGAGAACTCAAGGATCGTCAGTGGTTCCACCTCGTCTCCTCGCCGCTTGCGGACGAGCAGGGACAGGAGATGGGCACTCTCGTGGTTCTCCACGACATCACGGAACTGCACCGCGCCAGGGACACCGCAGAGGCGCTCACCTCCGCAGCGATGGCGCTGGCGTCACCGAAGACCGACCTGACAACACTCCTGGACACCATCCGGGAGCAGGTCTCCCGCCTTCTTGACGCCAGGTCGCTGGTGCTCTCCATCTACAACGATGTCACAAAAACCTGGGAACCGCAGTATGTTTCCGCCCCGGGGACCCCGGAACTCTCGGTCAGCCACCCCCTGGAGGACGGCATCACGGGACACGTCATCGCCACCAAAGAGGCGCTGCTCTTCCGAAACAGGGGAGAGATCGACGCCTTTCTCGAACGAACCGGGCGACACACCTCCGTCTCGGATCGACCGGAATCGCACATGCACGTGCCGCTTCTCTTCGGCGACCGTGTTCTGGGAACCATGCGGGTGCGCAGCGCAGAACCGGGCGCCTACGACGAGCACGACCTCCACATTTTTCGCACCCTCGCTTCCCAGGTGGCGATGGCCCTGGAAAACGTCCGTCTCTTCGGGGAAATGGAGCAGCTCGCCGTCACGGACCCCCTCACGGGCATCGACAACCGGCGTCACTTCTTCACACAGGGGGAAAGGGAGTTCACCAGAACACTCCGCTACGAACGCACGCTTTCGGCGCTCATGTTCGACCTGGATCATTTCAAGCGCGTCAACGACCGATTCGGCCACCGTGCCGGGGACGAGGTTCTCCGGGCCGTGGCAGGGATCTTCCGGAGGGAGCTTCGGACCATCGACCTGCTCGGCCGCTACGGCGGAGAAGAGTTCGCCGCACTGCTTCCCGAAACGCCTCTCGATGCGGCCCTCATCGCCGCGGAGCGTCTCCGGACCGCCGTGGAACACTCGGAGATCATCCTCTCCGGGGAGGAACTCCTCGCCGTCACCGTAAGCGTGGGTGTGGCGGAACGGCAGGAAAAGGACACTCTCGACACCCTTCTCGACAGGGCGGACCAGGCCATGTACAAAGCGAAGCGCCTGGGACGGAACCGCGTGGAGGCGGAACGCTGACCGCAGGCGCTTCTCGGCAAAGCCGGGAACATCGGGAACATCTGTTCAGGATCCCTGGGCAGCCCTCTGTTCCTCTTCGTCCTCCTCGGCGGGGGGAACGAGGGTGAGCATCACCTTGTCCACCCGCATGCCGTCCATGTCCACCACCTCGAAGCGCCATCCCCGCCACTCGAAAGCATCCGTCTCGGAAGGAATGGACCCGAGAAAGGCCACCACGAACCCGCCCACGGTCTGATAGAGCCCCTCCTCCTCGTCGGGCAGCTTTCCCAGAGCGAAGTGCCGCTTCAGCTCCTCCACGGGGAGCAGGCCGTCCACGAGCCAGACGCCGTCCCCCCGGGAGACGATCTTCGGCTCGTCCGCCTCGTGCGCCGAGGGGAGGTCTCCCACGATCTCCTCGGTGATGTCGTGCACCGTAACGAAGCCCGAGACCCCGCCGTATTCGTCGATGACCACCGCCTCGTGAATGCGTGAGGCTTTGAAGCGTTCCAGCACGTCGAAAAAACTCGCGTGCTGGGGAACGAAAAGCGTGTTCCGCAGCACCTTCGACGGATCGAAGCTGTCCCGCCCCATCTCGGAGCGAAGAACGTCCTTCACGTGCACGACTCCGAGCACCTTGTCGAGGTTGCCCGCGCAGACGGGAAAGCGTGAATAGCCGCTCTGGAGAATCAGATCGAAGGTCTCCGCACCCGGTTCCTCCACGTCGATCCAGACGACCCGGGTCCGTGGGGTCATGACCCGACCGACCGTGCGTTCCCCCAGGTCGATGATGCGCTCGATGAGATCCTTCTCCTCCGCCTCCACGGCGCCGCTCGCCGTTCCCTCGGCGAGGACCAGACGGATCTCCTCTTCGGTCACACCGTGTTCCGGCGCGTCTCCCGCGCCGAAGAGACGAAGCACCGTCTTTGTGGAGACACTGAGAAAAGTCACCGCCGGGAGCGTGATGCGGGAGAAGAACCACATGGGACGGGCGAGAAGAGAGGCGAGCCGCTCCGGCGCGTTGAGGGCGATGCGCTTGGGAACGAGTTCACCGAAGACGAGCGTCGCGTAGGCGATGAGCGCCACCACCAGCACCGTGGCCACGGGCCTCGCGTAGGCCCCCAGGAAGGGCAGATCCCGCAGAAAGGGCGCAAGCGCCTTCGACAGGGAGGCGCCCCCCACATATCCCGTCAGAATACCCACGAGGGTGATCCCCACCTGGATCGCCGACAGCAAATGCGTCGGATCTTCGCCGATTTCCAGGGCTTTCCGGGCACCCGTGTCTCCCCCCGCGGCCCGCTGTTCCAGGCGCGCTTTCCGGGATGTGATCACGGCGATCTCCGTCATGGCGAACAATCCGTTCAAAGCGATGAGAAGAACCACGAGGAACAACTCCGTAGACGCAGGATCGGATTCCATCCACACCAACTCCTTCTCGTTCTCAATGGCTTTTCTTCAGGGCACAGGTCCCGCGTTCCGAGGAAAAGGCGTTCACACCCGCGCTTGGGCGGGCACGCTTTCCGTGGGCAAATTCCTCCACATCCGGCGGCTCACTTCTGCGCCGCCCTAGGGCGCTCCGCCTCCTGGCGCCGCTGAATCTCCAGGATCCGCCGGTAGCTGTCCAGAAAGAACACGAAGAGGGAGATCACGAGAGGACCGAGGAAGATTCCCAGAAATCCCCAGGCGGCGAGTCCGCCGATGACGCCGATGAAGACGATGAGAATGTGGGCACCGCTTCCCTCGGAGATGAAAAGGGGGCGGATGAAGTTGTCCACGGTGCTCACCACGCCGAGACTCCAGACGAGGAGAAGCAGCCCCGTGCGCATCTCCCCGGTGGCGATGAGGTAAAGGGATCCGGGAACGAGGACGAGAGGCGTTCCCACGAAGGGAATCATGGCGAGGAGAAACATGAGGATGCCGAAGAGCAGCGGCGTGGGAAGCCCCGCGAAGGCCCATCCCGTCGCGCCGAGAACGGCCTGGATCGCTGCGGTGAAGGTGATGCCGTACACCACGGCGCGGAGCAGCTTTCTCGCCCGGTTCATCACCGCATGGCGCTCCTCCTCGGAGAGAGGGAGGACCGCCTCGATGTATTCCACGATGAGATGGCCGTCCCGGGTCATGAAAAAGGAGGCCACGGTGATGACCACAAGCTGCCACACGAGACCGAACACGTTCTGGGCAAACGCACGGGAAAGGGTGGCCAGGCGGGACGCGGTCCATCCCCCCGCCTGCTGCAGATTGTCCCGAAGAAAGTCCACATAGTCCCCGAGGGGGCCGATGCGGGAAGCGAGCCATTGGGGAAGGAACGCCTTCAGGTCCGCCACGTCAAGGGAACCGGAGAACTCGACCATCAGGTCGAGGATGCGCCCGTAGTTGCGGAGCACTTCCCGGGCAAGCATGGTTCCCGCGAAGACGCCGGGGATGACGATGAGCAGGAGAATCGCTCCGGTGACGAGCGCCGCGGCAATGTTCCGGAACCGCCCCCGGAAGAGCCTCTCCGAAAGCAGGGAGTGCAGGGGGTGCATGAAAAAGGAGAACAGCGCCGCCCAGGCGAGGGGCGACGCGAGAGGAACGGCCACCATGTAGCTGAAAACGAGAATGAGGGAAAAGATGGCCACGAAGGGAATCGCCGTGACCTTGAAGTGGCGGAGGGTCGTCTTGTCCTGCTGATCCATGGATCACTACACCTCTTCCGGAGGATGCCCCGCACTCTCCCCGCACCACGCGGACACTTCCGAGAGCGGGAACGACTCTGCGGCACCATCATTATACACGCTGCCCTGCCATTTCCAGGTAACGGAACGCTAACGGAAAAGCCTTGCGAAGCCGTCGTAGGGTACCAGAGGAATTACCTCGAAGGTGATCAGCCCTTCCTTGACGAGAGGGAGTGAGGCGAGGGCATCCCGGGCTTCCGCTTCGTCGGCGCACTCCAAAAGCAACACCGCATCCCGCCGGGAAGCTCTGAAGTGGATCTCCCGCAGAAGTCCCGCCTGATGCAGCTCCCAGGCACGGAGAGCCTCGGCGTCCAGATGGGGCGCAAACGCCTCGGGGTGCGTTCCCGGGACATCCCTTGCAAGCGCCAGAATCCGCATGAGCACTCCCTCCTCCGCTCTCCGGAACGGCCGCCGAGCAAGACCACCCGATTCCGCCGAACCCCGTCCCGGAAAACAGAACGGATCCGGCCGGGCGACACCGGTTTTCTCCGGGAATCTTCACGTGGTACCATAGCCACAAAAGTCACGAAAAACAGCCGTCTCATTCTTTTTCCGGGAGGTCCATCCTATGAACGACTATCTCCTCGAACGCAAGAGTTCCGTCTTCAAGGCCCTGGCCCATCCAGTGCGCCTCGCCATCGCGGAGCGCCTCATCGAGGGAGAGCGCTGCGTCTGCGAGATCGCCGGGGATTTCCCCTTCGACCGGACCACCATCAGCAAGCACCTCGCGGTGCTCCGCAGCGCCGGAGTCATCCAGGACCGCAAGGAGGGACTCAACGTCTACTATTCCCTTCACCTTCGCTGCCTGGGAAGACTTCTCGCCTGCCTGGACGACTCCATCCGGAACGAACTGCTCTCGGCAGTCCGGACGCTGAAAGAACCGGGACCGGACACGTCTCCGGAATGACCGCCCGCCCGGCGACACGACGCCGCAGGCGGACATGGCAAACCTTCCTCAGGAAACGTAGCGGATCTTGTGGTGTCCCGCGAAGAACCCCGACGGGGCCCGCACCAACCGCGGAAGAGCCTTGTCCCCCTGGGTCTTCCGTACCGTGGCGAACTCCGTGGAGCGCTCTTCGAGCCCCCGGGCGACGAGCCGCGCCGCCGCGCCGAGATCGGGATCGACGCCGTGACGGGGCTCCACCAGAATCTCCAGGACGGGGTCGAGCCGGTCGTCCTCAGTCTTGCGGAGGCTGAAATCCCCCGTGAAGAGCCTTGCCAGCTCGGGATCGCTCTCGAACACTTCCTTCACCTGAGAGACGAGGACATTGGCGCCGAAAAAGGTGACGCCTCCGTCGATGCGTCCCCAGACCAGCACGAAGGGGAGCGGACGCACCGTCTCGCGCGATATGCCCCGGTGTTCGAGCAACGCCAGCGGATCCGCCCCTGCCGCGGCAAGGCGGCCCAGAAGGTCGTCGTATCCAAGAAGAACACCCCGGTCTCCCGTGCGGTACCGCACCAGAGGAACCGCCTGGTAGCGGGAAACCACCAGTTCCTCCTGGTCCGTTTCGAGGAAATGGCTTCCCGGATCGTACTGGCAGAGGGAGGGAATCTCCCGTCTCCCCAGCACCGCTTCCGCAAGGTCGTTCTCGAAGAGCAGCCGCTTGATGGCCGCACACAAAGGCGTCTCCTTGCCGGCGCTGCCGAAATCCGTGGCGCCGTACCCGGAGAGGACGGAGGACAGATCCCCCTCGTTCCGTCCCATACGCCGGTTCAGCGTGCTCCGGAAGATCTCGGAGTAGCCTTCTCCGGCGAGGCGGAAGGCGATGCGCAGCTCTTTCAGGGGAATGCCCTTCTGCTCCGCCAGATCGAGAAGCGTCTTCGCGAAGGGCGGATAGGTGTAGATCACCGTCTGGGCGAAGCGGGGAGAGAAGGTTTCCAGAATCTCCACCGTCTCTTCCATGTTGAGTCCCGGCGAGACGAGGGTGATGTTTCCCCCCTGGACCCCCAGGTTTCGCAGCCCCCAGGTGGTGAGTTCACCGCTGATCCACGACCCGAGCCCCAGGGCCACGATCACCAGCGCGGGATTGACGCTCACCACGAAGGATTCCTCCAGATCGCTCAGGAGATAGTCCGCCACGTAACGTTCCTGCTCGGGCAACTGCGGCCAGTAGGTAGCCTTTCCGGAGGTTCCGGAACTCCGGCAGAGCACGTGTTTGCCCCGGAGCGTCCCGTCGAGGCAAATCTCCTCAAGAGCGTACCGTTTGATGTAGCTTCCCTTGTCCGTGAAGGGCAGGATGGAGAAGTCCTCCAGGGTGGCGACGGCGGGAACGGCGCCGAGCCGTTCCCCGAGAAACCTTCTGTAGGCGGGAACGCGTTCCGTGGCAATGCGATAGAGCTCCAGAACATCCATGCCTGTTCCTCCTCCCGAAGACGGGCGTTTCTGCGGAACCCGCATCCACTCCGCCGGCTCCGGGTCCGCAGGGACGCGGATTCCTCTTTCGGCGGGCAAACGAGGACACCGATTCGGCAAGGCCGATTATAACCCATTCTTTCCCCCTTCGCCACGAAGACACCGTTGAGTGAAACCCTCGTGATGGCGTACAATGACACTGCACAGGCTCCGCTCCGCCGGAGGACCGCGCATTCCCCGGCGGAGACATCCGCACAGGAGGGGGAAAAGGCATGAAGGGCAACTGGTGCAAGGCGTTGTTCGTGAATCTGAGCGACGGCACGGCGGAGATCCGCGGGCTTCCGGCGGAGTGGTTCCGGGACTATGTGGGCGGCGAGGGCGTCGCGGCAAGGCTCTTTCTGGATCTCGCGGCGGGAGGGCCGGATCCCCTCGGGCCGGACAACCCCCTGATCTTCGCCGCAGGACCGCTTTCCGGAACAGCCGCGCCCTGCAGCGGACGGTGTGTGGCTTTCTTCCGCTCGCCTGCGGGAGGCACGCTGGGAGCCTCCAACGGCGGAGGACACTTCGGCCCGGCGCTCAAGCGGAGCGGTGCGGATCTTCTGGTGATCACCGGTGCCGCGTCGTCCCCGAAGATCCTCGTCGTGGACGACGGCACGGCACGCCTGGAGGATGCGTCGAACCTCTGGGGGAAGGGCGTCGCCGAGACGGAGGACGCCGTAAAGGCACGGCTCGACGGCTCGGGATGGCAGGTGGCCTCCATCGGCCCCGCAGGAGAGAACCTGGTCCGCTTTGCCGCGATCATGACGGACAAGCACCGTGCCTTCGGACGGGGCGGTCCCGGCGCCGTCATGGGGAGCAAAAAACTCAAGGCCGTGGCGGTACGGGGGACGAAAACACTCCCCATCGCCGATCCCGAGGGGCTCCGCGAGGCCGCCAAGGCGGCCCGGGAGGAACTCTTCGCCGAGACCTTCGTCCGGGAGGAGCTGCATCCCTTCGGCACCCCCTCCTTCTACGACTCCATCGAAATCCTGGGAATCCTCCCCACCCGGAACTGGCAGCGGGACGAGTTTCCCGAAAGCCGGTCCCTCCTCGGCCACAAGGCCTACCATGAAACGCTGGAGGTGAAGCCCTACGCCTGCTCGGGGTGCCCCATCGCCTGCGGACGGCACACCCGCATCCGCAAGGGCCCCTTTGAGGGGCTCGAAGGTGGCGGCCCCGAGTACGAGACCGTGGCGGCCTTCGGCAGCAAGTGCGAGATCACCGATCTGGAGGCCATCGCCGCGGCGAACCACTGGGCCAACGACCTCGGCCTCGACGTGATCTCCGCCGGACAGGCCGTGGCCACTGCCATGGAGTGGTTCGAGACGGGCGTCCTGAAGGAGGCCGACTGGGGCATGTCCCTCGCCTTCGGCGACGTGAAGGGAATGCTCGACCTCGTGCCCAAGATCGCCCGCCGGGAAGGACTGGGGGATCTCCTCGCCGAAGGGGTGAAGCGTGCCGCCGAGCGCCTCGGCAAGGACGCGGAAAAGGCCGCCATGCACGTGAAAGGGCTGGAGATGGCCGCCGACGGCGTTCGGGCCAGCAAGGGCGAGGCGGTGGTCCACGCCGTTTCCCCCCGGGGAGCGGATCACCTGCGCCCCTATGCTTCCTGCATCGACGCCTTCGGCTACAAGGAACCCGAGCTGGACATCCTGGGGGAGATCAGTTTTACCGAGGACGGCAACAAGGGATGGATCAAACCCTTCCAGGAACTCTGCATGGCCACGAACCTGCTCGGGACGTGCCTGTTCGCCTCCATCACGCTCGCGGTGAAGCCTGCCACCTGGGCGAAACTGCTGAGCTGCGCCCTGGGGCGTCCCGTCTCGAAGGAAGAGCTGCTCCGGCGGGCCGAGGCGGTGATCAACCTGGAGCGCCTCATCAACGCCCGGTTCGGGTTCTCCCGCAAGGACGATTCGCTTCCGGCGCGCTTCACCGACGAGCCCGGACGGGACGGACGGGGCGCCGGAGAAAAGGTGAACCTCGCCGTCGCCCTGGACAGTTTCTACAACGCCATGGGATGGAACCGGGAGACGGGCCTGCCCGAACGGGAGACCCTCTGCCGGCTCGACCTCGACTGGATCGAGACCGTCTGAGGCGGAACGCCCGGACCGAAGCGAGCCGAACGGGAACACCACCACGAAAGGCCCCGCGTCGTCTCCGCAGGGGAAGCAAAGACCCCGGGGAGGAGTGCACATCCTCCCCGGGGTTTCCGTATTTACGCCCCTCCGCCTCCGGCCTTCGCACGTCGGAACGGCACTCATAGCGGCTGTCCCGACGGCCCAGAAACCGTGTTCTCTCCCGGGTCGTCGCGGATGCAACGGCTCGTCACCGCACCCGCGGCCCCCACACCACGTCGCAGGCATTCCTCGCCCCGGCGGATGCGGCGAAGGGGCACGTCAGAGGCCGAGAATCAGGTGGGCGATCTCGAAATAGACCATAATGCCGATGACATCCACGATGGTCGTGATGAAAGGGCCGGACATGACCGCCGGATCGATTCGAAACAACCGGGCGATGAGAGGGAGGCAGACTCCCGCCAGATTGCCGAGCGATACCACCGTCACCAGGGCCAGAGCCACCGTGAGGGCCACACCGCCGTCAAGCCCCATGAAAGAGACCCGAATCAGGGCGATGAGCCCCAGCACACCTCCGAGGAGCAGCCCTGTGACGACCTCCCGGGAGAGCACCCGAAAGAGATCTTTTTTGCGAATCTCACCGAGGGTCATGCCGCGGATCATGAGCGTGGCCGCCTGGGTCCCCGCGTTCCCCCCCGTGTCGATGAGCAGAGGGATGAAAAAAGCGAGTGCCACCATACGCTCCAATGCGTCGGAGTACCCCTTGAGCACCGAAGAGGTCATGGTCTCGGTGACGATGCAGATGAGAAGCCAGGTAAGTCGCTTCCGCGCCAACGCGAGGATTCCCGTCTCCAGATAGCTCTCCTCCGTGGGGGAGATACCCGCCATGCGGTGAAAGTCCTCCGTAGCCTCCTCCTCCACGATGTCGAGCACGTCGTCCCAGGTGACGATCCCCACGAGAAGCCCCTGGCGGTCCACCACGGGAAGAGCCTGTCTGTCGTATTTCGACAGGATTCGGGCGACCTCCTCCTGGTCCGTGTCGGTGGCGACGGAAACGGGAGCGTCGTCCATCACCTCTTCCACGGGCGTTCCGGCCCGGACGAGGATAAGTTCCTCCAGCTCCACCACACCCACGAGGCGCCGCGTATCGTCCACCACGAAGCAGGAGTAGATCGTCTCCTTGCTCGGCGCGAGCCTGCGGATTCTTTCTATGGCCTCCTCCACGGTCATGCGCACCCGGAGATCCACATATTCCGGGGTCATGACGCGCCCCGCAGTACCGTCGGCATAGTCGAGAAGGCGATTCGCCAGGGTCCGTTCCTCCGGAGACAGGAGCCGGAGGAGCTTTTTCACCGTCTTGGCGGGCATCTCGTCGAAAAGCGCCGTCCGGTCGTCGTCGGACATGTTCTCCATAAGCTCCGCCACTTCCCCGTCGGAGAAGGCGGCGAGCAACTCCTCCCGGTGCCCTCCTTCCATCATCTCGAATACCTCGATGGCCGTGTCCTTGGGCAGGAGGCGAAACAGGAGCAATCCCTTGGCGGAGGGGACGCTTTCCAAAAGATCCGCCAGGTCGGCGACTTCCATACCACACAGACGCTCTTTGAGCTCCGCGAAACGGCGATTTTCAAGGGCTGCGTCAACTTCCGACAACACCGTGTCAATATGCAACGTCATGGCGCCCCTCCTTTCCCGCTCTCCCTCAGGAAAACGCATACGACAGGAACCGCTGCGCCGAAGACCGGCAGCCGTTCCTCTACGGGATGAGTGCAGTCGTGTCAGGGATCAAAGAAGGGGGGGATGCCGGAAAAACCGGCAGAAAACGAGCGGAGAAAGAACCCCTTTCCCGATCCGGCGCCGCCGGACCAGGAGAAAGGAACGTCCGTGCGGCGTCAGTGCACTGTTTCGTTCTTCAAGCGGCACTGCGGACGTTGACTTGAACTTTCGTCTTCCATGAAGCGTCACTCCTTCCAGATGTGGACCCGCCGCTGTGTACGCCAGACCGCACAACAAAAAACTGTTTTGCTTTTCAACAGCCGCCCAAAGCAGTATACCCGTTTTTTCCACGAAACCCAAGGCCCGGATGCCGTCCGTCTTTTCGGTGAGGAGTCATCCGTGGTTCTCGTGGATGGTGTAAGTACATGCGGCCCTGGACAGGACGGCGAAAGAGAAGATAATGACCGCGGGAGACATGTTCATCCCGGAAATGTCAGGAGACGAATCCTCCGCCCGAAAACGGCGTCGATAATGCTCCAGGGAGCGGAACAGACAGCCTGGAGATCCCTCACAAGGAAAGCGATGCGGCAGGCACCTTGACGATACCGCTGCATTCGCCACTTTTCTAAGGAAAAGGGGAGAACATGCGGCAGATCGTACGGACGGAGAGAAAACAACACTGGTACGACCAAAGTGAGGAGGAAGATGACAGTGACATTTCGAAAAATCATAGTGGCGGTGATCGTGGTTTTTCTCTCTCTTATCGGACTGAGTACAAAGGCGTACCCTGAAAGCGCACAGGAACCTGAGGCGGACTTCACCGCCCCGGACAGGGCCGATTATACGGACCTGGGTTGGACGGAGGCCTTTGCGGCGGCGAACGACAAGCTTTCCCGGGAATATGCCTTCACCGACTGGAAGCGGATCGACTGGTCCACCCTCTTCGCACGCTACCTGCCCCTTATCCGCCATGCCGAGACGCTCCATGACGAAAAAGCTTATTACAGCTACCTCCACGAGTACCTTTTCTCGATCCCGGACGGGCACATAAGCCTGACCGCCGGCGATCCTTCGATTCCCTTGTCCATAAGCCGTGAACTGATCGGGGGAGGATACGGTCTTGCACTCGCCGAGACGGATGATCATCGTGTCGTTGTTGCGGCAGTGCTTCCGGGCGGGCCGGCAAGCCGCTTTGGAATTCTTGCGGGGGCGGAGATCGCACGGTGGGGAGACGTGCCTGCCGTTGAAGCCATAGGAAGAATCGACATAGGGCGAGTTCCTTACAGGGCGCTCACGAGCGACGTTTCGCCCAATGTCGAGAGTTCGATTGCCACCACCGAGCATTACCGGCTGGAACAGGCGAGATTGCTGGTCCGGGCACCCGTGAACACCCACATCGAGATCGTTTTCAGGAATCCCGGTTCGGCGGAATTCCGGCGGATCGGCCTGACGGCGGAAGAAGACGGGGGAAAGACGTTTTCGCTGCTGAATTTCGCGGTCCGGCCGGATTTTACGGGCAAAGTGGATTTCCGGATACTGCCGGAAGGATACGGCTATCTTCGTTTGAGGGCCTTTGCGGACCTGGACGACATGTCCGCCTACCCGGAGAAGATCTACCGGAGAATTCGTGAAGCGGTCAGCACTTTCGTCGCAGCCGACGTTCCCGGGGTGATCATCGACTTGCGCGGCAACTATGGAGGTTTTGACCAGCTCGCGGCAGATCTGTGCGGTTTTTTCACTTCCTCGAAAACATTCTTCGAAAGCCCGGTCATGTACGACAAACGGGACGGAACCTTCCTCTCCCTGGGAGATCTTTACATCACACCGCAAGAGCCGTGCTTTTCCGGACCGGTGGCCGTACTGATCAATCCCGGGACGAAAAGCTCCGGAGAAGGACCACCGGCATTCTTTGCGAAGAGGCCTTCTTCATGTGTCATCGGCTTCCATGGGACAAACGGATCCTTCGGTCTGGCCGGGGGAGAGATCGTCATGCCCGGAGGCTACACGATCGCGTACCCCTACGGGCGCTCCGTGGACCAGGACGGGCAAATCCGGCTGGACAGCCGAGACGGCGTCGGCGGAGTGCTTCCGACCCGCCGAATTCCGAAAACGGTCCCGACCATCCTGGCGTATGCCGCACACGAAGATGTCGAACTTGGCTACGCGGTCGATTTTCTCAACGGGGCAACCGTTTCAGCACGTTGAGGCGGAGGCGCGCCGGACCACTCGGTTTCCGTGAGCTGGAATAGTGCTTCCCCTTCTCGTTTTGGTGCCATTGTGGAAGAGAAAGCAAGTATCCCCGCGATGACGCACCCATCTCCGCAGCGACGTCAGGCACGTCCGCCCGGCGAGGAGACGTCCATCCCGCAGATGAGTGCTTCCGGAAGCGACTCCGGCGGAAACTCCTCCCAGGGGACGATCTTGCCGGGATTGAGGA
>NZ_JARKPW010000136.1:0-1805 GCF_029975095.1 Aminiphilus sp. | reverse complement strand
GATCCGATCACCGCGCCCGACAGGACGGCGAGCCTTGTGTGCGCCTCCCCGCTCAGGCCGAGGGAATCGTAGAGGCTCTGGGGGATGAGCAGCCCCCCCGCGTGCCCGATGAAGGTAAAGACCATCCCGTAATGGAACAGGATGGAACCATACCTGAGCCCCTCCCTGTCAAGGAGTTCGCTTGACCTGGCGTTCCATCGGAAGGGGTCCGTGAAGTAGCGAAAGGAGTGGCCGACCACGAATATACTGAGTGAAACATAGGGAAAAACGAGAAAGGCCAGAAAATTCCAGTCGCCCATGTATTTCACCTCCGCAATACGGAATCGAGGATTTCAAACAGCCCCGTGTAGGGGCTTTGCATTTCCCGGAGCCTGGAAGCGATAACCGGAAACTGGTCCACGTATAGTCCGGGGCCGGGGAATTGCGTATTTTCCGGGCAAACGGAAAGAAACTCGAGGACCATCGGAAGATAGTCGGGCAGTTCTTCCCCGGATATCTCATAGCCGTTGTCCCGGTAAAGGTTCTTCAAGTCCGCCAGAGCGGCGCCTCTTTTCCTGTCGTCTCCCCACTTGTGGTAGGTCAGGTTGAGGCACACGCCCGGGTTGAGATCGAACGTCCTGGTATACTCCTCCTGCAGGGTGAGCAGCGGAGTCTTCCTCAAATAGGCCAGGAAGGCCCCAAGCTTCTCCCGCGCGTCGGCGGGCATCTCCTCGACCACTCCCGCCGCCTCCGCCGCGGCATTGAGGTTCTTCTCATCGGGATAGTCCAGCAGGACCGAGACCAGTCTGCAAAGCAACCGTTTTCCGTCGTCCATGTTTCAACTCCCGCCCCTGCGCGGGAACCCGGCGTCTCCCTGGTCCACGTGCAGGGTGGCGGCGTCGCCGCACGGCGCCGTTGGAACCACGTAGCGATCCTCATACTTGGCAATGGCCAGCAGGCGGTACATCTGCTCCGCGGAATCCACAGTCAGACCGACAGAGTCGAGCAGCGCCGCTCTTGGGGACTTGTCGACCAGGACGGAGCGCATGTATGCCCGGAGGGCCATCAGCCGGGACAACGCGAGCCTTACCGGGGCTTCGTCTCCCGCGGCGAGAAGGTTGGCGAGGTAGCGCACGGGGATTCTCATCGAATCAGGCTCGAGACCGTCGCCGCCGGGGTCCGTTGCGCTGATCATGGGGCTGAGCGGGGGAACGTACCAGACCATGGGAAGCGTACGAAACTCGGGATGCGGAGGAAGGGCGAGTTTCCACGCGACAGCCAGTTTGTATACGGGGGACCGCAAAGCTGCGTCGATGATGTTTGGCGGGATGCCGTCGCGCGCGGCCTGCGCCCTCACTTCCGGATCCCCCGGGTCGAGGAGCATGGCCATCTGGGCGCCATAGACATCACGATCGTACGGCGTGGCCGCCGCGCTGTATATCTTTTCAGCGTCGTAGAGGAGGACTCCGATGTAGCGAATCCTGCCCACGCAGGTTTCGGCGCACAGTGTGGGCATGCCGCTTTCTATCCGCGGGTAGCAGAACAGGCATTTTTCCGACCTGCCCGTCTTCCAGTTGAAGTACACCTTCTTGTAGGGGCACCCGGAGACACAGAACCGCCACCCCCGGCAGCGCTCCTGGTCCACGAGGACGATGCCGTCCTCATCCCGTTTGTATATCGCTCCCGAAGGGCACGACGCGACGCAGGCGGCGTTGAGGCAGTGCTCGCAGATTCTGGGGAGGTGGAGCATGAAGACGTTCCGGAACTGCAGAAATACCTCGTGTTCCAGCCCGTGGAAATTCACATCCTCCTTTCCGGTGCTGTTG
>NZ_JARKPW010000132.1:0-16669 GCF_029975095.1 Aminiphilus sp. | reverse complement strand
TTGTACACGTTTGTCACACCATTTGACTCATTAGCCCCCTACGGGAATGCCCTCCGGCGCACGCCTTCCCCGGGAAACATCCCGGCGCTGCCAGAGCCAGACCGCAAGGACGAGAACCGTCCCCGCCGCGTCGGTCTCGATTCCGGGGAAGATGAGCAGCACCGCTCCGGCAAAGAGCATGGCCCGCTGGAGCAACGACAAAGGCGCCAGAAGAAAGTTCTGGAGCGACGCCGCGAGGGCGATCACGCCGACGATGCTCGTCCCGGTAGCCATGGCGATGGAGACGGCGTTGCCCCCGACGAGAAGGAGCTGCGGATTGTAGACGAAGGTGAAGGGAATGAGAAAGGCCGCGAGGGAAATGCGGAACCCCGTCCATCCCACCTCGGCGGGTTTCTGGTTCGAGATGCCCGCCGCACCGTAGGAGGCGATGGCGACGGGGGGTGTCACGTTGGAAAGACAGGCGAAATAGTAGACGAACATGTGGGCCGCAAGGGGTTCCACACCAAGCTGCAGCAACGCTGGGGCCGCGATGGTGGCGGTGACGATGTAGCACGCCGTGGTGGGCAGTCCCATGCCGAGAATGATGCTCACCACCATGGTGAGAAACACCGTAAAAAGCACGTTGCCTCCCGCGAGGGAGACGATGTTGTCCCCGAGGACCAGCCCGAGTCCCGTGAGGTTCACCACGCCGATGACGT
Source organism: Aminiphilus sp. (assembly GCF_029975095.1). Taxonomy (NCBI): domain Bacteria; kingdom Thermotogati; phylum Synergistota; class Synergistia; order Synergistales; family Aminiphilaceae; genus Aminiphilus; species Aminiphilus sp. The sequence continues at coordinate 15,971 of NZ_JARKPW010000132.1, read as the reverse complement.
TTCCCACCACCGCGCAGGCCATGCCCACCGAAACCGCTCCCCGGGCTCCCTGCTCCAGTGCACCGAGGAAGGTCTTCAGGGACATGCGGGTGGCTTTGCTGAGGAAACTTACAGCAACGGAGGCGACGATGCCGTAGAACGCCGCGTAGAGAGGCGTGCGTCCCACGAGAAGCAGATAGACGATCACCACGATGGGAACGAGAAGCTGCCCCCGCTCACGCAGGACTTTCCACGGGCTGGGAATCTCCTCTGCGGAGAGTTTGCGCATCCCCAGCCGCACCGCCTCGATGTGGACCACCGCATACTCCGCAAGGTAGTAGAGCACGGCGGGAATGGCCGCGGCGAGCATGATCTTGGCGTAATGGATTCCCAGAAACTCCGCCATGATGAACGACGCCGCGCCCATGACGGGGGGCATGATCATGCCTCCCGTTCCCGCCACAGCCACCACCGCCGCGGAAAAGACGGGGCGGAATCCCTTCTGCACCATCAGAGGGATCGTGAACGTTCCCGTGGCAGCCACGTTGCCCACGGCACTACCGTTGATCATGCCCATGAGCCCGCTGGCGATGATGGCCACCTTCGCCTCACCACCGATGGTACGCCCCGCCAGGGTGAGAGAAATATCCTTGATGAACTGTCCCATTCCCGTGGCGTTGAGAAAGGCGCCGAAAAGGATGAACAGAAAGATATACGTGGAGGAGACGCCCAGGGCAACACCGAAGATGCCCTCCGACGACAGGTACAATTGGTAGATGATGCGCTTGAAGGTGAAACCCGTATGCCCCAGAACACCGGGGATGTAGTCCCCGAAAAAGCCGTAGAGGAGAAAGACGATGGCCAACAGCATGAGTTCCTTTCCCACGGACCGCCGCGTCGCTTCAAGGATGCAGACGATGAGGACGGTCCCCATGACGTAGTCGGAGAGGACGGCGGAACCGCGGATGCTGAAGGCATCGAACATGAACGTGATGTACAGTGCCGACGAAACGGAAACGGCCAGCCAGAGCATGTCCATCACGGAGGGGCGTTTTTTCGGAGCATTCTTCGACCCCGGATAGAGCAGAAAAGTCAGCACGAACAGAAACGCAAGGTGGATGCTGCGCTGTTTCATGGCCATGAGCACGCCGAATCCCGACGTGTAGAGATGGAAACAGGACATGGCCACGGCCACGACGGAAACCGCCAGTGCCCACTTGCCCGTGTAGCGGCGGAACCGTGATTCCACTTCGACTTTTTCGAGAACGCGCTCGGCTTTTTCCTCCAGCGCTTTTTCTTCGAGAACCTCCCGCGCTTCCGGCTCCATCGCCCCGGTTGCCGCTCGGGAGGGATTTTCCGTCATCTCCGACGGTTGTCTTGCATCGGCCATCATTGATCACCTCTCTTCGACCCCTCGGCCTGAAAAACCGTTCCTTCGGATCCGTGAGGGCGGCGCTCCCGAGGAGAACGCCGCCCCCGAGGAAGGAAAAACCTTACTGAGCCGGTTTGATGTCGGGAACGGCGATACCTTGTTCCTCAAAGTACTTGGCTGCACCCGGGTGGACAGGGATGGTCATGCCGTTCATGGCGTTTTCGAGGGTGGTCGCCTCGGTGGCCTTGTGAGCGCGGACAAGGTCGTCATGGTAGTCGTAAACGGCCTTCGTGAGCATATAGATGAGTTCGTCGGGGACATCCGCCCGGGTGAAGAGAATGTTCGCAAGGGCTACGGTGTGAACATCCTTATCTTGGTTGGGATACGTTCCGGCCTTGATGGTGTAGGGGAAATACCAGGGATACTTCGCGGCGATTTCCTTCGCCTTCTCTTCCTCGATGTCCACGAGGACCATTTCCCCGGAGGAAAGGAGATCGAGCACCGCAGCGGTGGGAACTCCTCCGGCGATCTGGGTTCCCTGGGCCTGGCGGTTCTTCAGCAGGTCCACCGCCTCGTTGTAGCCCACGAAGTCGGCATTCACGTTCGTGTCTCCCGCGTCCTTCATGTAATTGAGACCGTAGACACCGAGAATCTCCCGGGTGTTGATCTCCGTAGCACTCGCAACCTGTCCGGGAACGACCTTTTTACCCTTGAAATCCGCAATGCTCGTCACTCCCGCGTCCTTCAGGGCGATGAAATGCATCACGTTGGGATAGAGGGAGAGAACACCTCGAATATCGGCGAAAGGAAAACCCGGTTTTCCTTCGTAGACACCCGTTCCGTTAAAGGCGTAGAAACAGACGCCATTCTGCCCGAAGGCGATCTGCACTTCGCCGTTCATCAGAAGTTCCACGTTCTGCGGCGTTCCCGCCGTGGACTGTGCGGCGGCCTTGACGCCGTCGAGTTTCTTCGTCCAGATCTGGGCCATGGCATTCCCGATGGGATAATAGGCCCCGCCGGTCGTGGCCGTGGCGATGTTCACCCGATACGTCCGCGCTTCCGCCGCGTCCTGAAGAGGCATCACGACCGTCACCGCGCAGAAGAGCAGCACAAATCCCCACAGAATACTTTTTCGCATGAAACACGTCCCCCTTTCGAGATCTCTCGCGTCTCTCATCCCGAAACCGCACGGTACCTCCTCGCTGCCGGAGCGTTCTCCAACGGTACCTCCTCCAGATTCAGCCCTTTTGACACCCCCCCTTCTCCAGGCGCTCCACATTCCGCGTCACCAGGATGCGGCAGACTGTTCCGGCGGCATGCTCCAGAAGCACGTCCCCGATTCGAACGGGAGCTTCCGCGACACATCGCCGGAGTTCCTCCATCACACCAAAGACCGAGTTCAGGGGAATGGGGCGATCCGTGCGGACGCTCGCGAGAGGCATCTCTCCGCACTGGATCCGAACACTGCTCGCAATGCTCCGCAGAGGGCACTCCACCTCCGAGACAGCATAGTCCACGCCGCGGGGACAGCGATGCCCTGTCACATCCAGCACTTTCGGCGGCGACGTGCCCTCCACGGCGACGACCAGATCACAGCCGTTCGGGCAGATCACACAAAGAAATTCCAGGCGCGATACAAGCCGGGCCCCGCTCATGAGGACACCACCTCCACGACGCCCCCCGGAGGAAGATCGCTTCCAGGGACGGCGAGGCGCAGCATCTCCGCCGGGTGTACCCTGGGAAAGGTACGCCGCAGCACCTCCCTGCCCTCCACGCGCAGAACCACATCCCGATTCCTTCCGGGAACAAGCACCCGCAGGGAAAGAACGGCATCCCTTCCACCCCGGAGACGTCCGGGAAGGACATACCGAACTCCCTCGCCCGCCTTCACGGGAAGGGAGGTCGGCACCTCCGGTTCCCTGCCGCTCCGGAATGCCGCCGCCCAGTTCGCCGCTTCGCGACCGGCCTCGGCGGCCTCGACGGAGACCCAGTCCACCAGGTCGTGCACGTGGAGTGCGTTGCCGCAGGCGAACACACCCGGGACATCCGTCATGAACGTCTCGTCCACCACGGCGCCGCCGGTCCTGGAGTCCAGCGAGATACCGCACCCTCTGGAGAGTTCATTCTCCGGAATCAGTCCCACGGAGAGGAGCAGCACGTCACAGGGAACCTCCCGCTCCGTCCCCGGAATTGGAGAACGGCTCTCGTCCACCCGGGAGACCGTGACTCCTTCCAGGCGCCCCGCCCCCCGGACTTCCGTAACGGTGGTGGACAGATGCAGAGGAATGCCGTAGTCGTCGAGGCACTGCCGCAGATTCCGCGGAAGACCGCTCGCATAGGGCAGCACTTCGTAGACGCCCTCCACGGAAGCACCCTCCAGAACCATGCGCCGGGCCATGATGAGACCGATGTCGCCGGAACCCAGGATCACCGCCCGCCTCCCCGGAAGAATGTTCTCCAGGTTCATGAGATTCTGGGCGGCCCCCGCCGTGTAGATCCCCGAGGGACGCGCTCCCGGAATGGACAGCGCCTCCCGGGTCCGCTCCCGACAGCCCATGGCGAGGACCACCGCGTCGGCCCGTATCGTGCCGTAGCCGTTTCGGGAACTGACTTCGAGGACTCTGTCCCGCGACAGGGAGAGGACCATGCTTCCCGTGCGCACCTCGATGTCGTGCGTTCGCACCCTGTCGATATAGCGGGCCGCGTACTCCGGGCCGGAAAGCGCCTCGCCGAACGCATGCAAACCGAAACCGTCATGGATGCACTGATTCAAGATACCCCCGAGGCGGATATCCCGTTCGAGAAGAAGCACATCGCGACATCCCGCCTCCACCGCGGAAAGAGCCGCCGCGAGTCCCGCGGGACCACCACCGATGACCACAACGCCGCGAATTTCGCGCTTCATGGCCGCACCCCCTCCGCAGGGACGGGAGTGCGGATTTCCGCGTCCTCCCGGACTCTTCCCACAAAAAGCGGCGAGGAGCCGCCCCGAAGCAGGTAGTCCTCCGGCGCGTAGCCGAATTCGTCCCGGAGAATGCGCACGATCCGGGGAAGACAGAATCCCCCCTGACAACGGCCCATGGTGACCCGGGCGCGGTACTTGAGACTCACCAGCGTTCTCGCTCCAAGGGGATTCGCCAGGGCGTCCAGCACCTCCCGCCGCGTGATGCCCTCGCAGCGACACACCACCTCGCCATACTCGGGATCCTCCGCCACGAGAGCCGCCTTCTCCTCCGTCGAAAGCTCGCAGAAGAATTCCCGCCGCCCTTCCCTGCAGGAGACGAAGGTTTTCTTTTCCTCAAGCGGCAGGTGGTGTCCCACCATCTCCGCCACCATGACGGCAATGGCGGGCGAGGCGGTAAGACCCGGGCTCTCGATCCCCACAAGATTGATGAATCCTTTTACGTCCTTGCGGTCTTCGATGATGTAATCCCGCGTACCGCCTTCTTCCGGCGGTGACTGCTTGGCCCGGATTCCTGCGAAACTGCGGATGAAATCCGCCCCGGCAAGATCGGGAAGAAGACCGCGCCCTTTCTCCTGGAGCTTCCGGAGAATGGCTGCGGTGCAGGCCAGATCCCCCGGGTCCTCCACATATTCCGCACTGGGTCCGATGAGAATGTTGCCGTCCACGGTGGGTGTCAGATGAATGCCGAGACCGGGGTTACGGGGGCGGGGAGCGGGATAGACGAGGGTGCGGAGAACGCCGTCGAAACGCTTGTCCAGAACATAGTATTCGCCCCGGCAGGGATAGATCCGAAAGCCCGGGATACCCGCGAGAGCCGCAACGCGATCGGCGAAGACCCCCGCGGCATTGACCACCACAAGGGCGATGAAACGATCTCCCGCGGCAGTGCGCACCACGAACCCGCCGCCATCTTCGGGCAAACGAGGTCGGATCTCCAGGACTTCCTGCCCCAGATGCACATGTACACCGTTGGTCACGGCGTTTTCAGCGAGCGCAACCGTAAGCGCATAGGGAGAGACGATGCCGCTGGAAGGAGAGTGGAGCGCTCGAATCCCCTCCACGCCGGGCTGAAGACGCCGCATCTCCTCCGGCCAGAGAATCCGGAGACCCGGAACACCGTTGGCGGTGCCCTGTTCGAGGAGACGGGCAAGCGTTGCCGTATCTTCCTCATCCTGAGCCACGGTGAGTTTGCCGATGGTACGGCATTTGACGCGCAGATCCCGACAGAGGGCATGCATGCGTCGGTTTCCCTCCACCGCGAGCCGGGCACGAAGCGTACCAGGCGTGTAATTGATGCCCGAGTGGAGAACCCCGCTGTTCCGGCAGCTCGTGCCGAGACCCACATCCCTCTCCCTGTCGAGCAGTGCCGTGCGCACTCTGTACCGGGACAGCTCCCGTGCGATGGCGCACCCCACGACACCGCCACCGACAATAAGCACATCGTACCGCCTTTCCACAGAGGCTCCCTCCTTCGTCCTCCGCAGCGTTCCTCCGGGGAAAACGCAAACATTCCGCGCCGATTCCTTCGGAGAAGTAAGGAAGAAATTCGAGGATGCGCTTTTTTCGGTTTTGTGGTATATCTTGGTATACCAATCATGTTGCATTGTACCACGAAGAAGAAACAAGGACAACTCCGCTGACGCATTTTTCAGACAACATTTCGAACCATATCCCGCCGGAGCGTGAAAGAACCGGCGGAAAGGAAGACCGATCATGAACGCCAAGAGGATGGAAACCGTCTTTCGGGTCCGTGAGTTCGTCCGTTCCAGACGCCTGCAACCCGGAGAAAAGCTCCCCACGGAACGAGAACTGGCGGATCTGCTGGCACTGGGGCGCCCTCTGCTTCGGGAAGCCCTCATCACCCTGGAGGCACTGGGAGAACTTGAGGTGCGGGAACGGCAGGGGATCTTCGTGCGCCGTCTCCCTTTGGAGGAGTTGACGGGAAGTCTGGAGAGCCTTCTGGCCTGGCCGAAGGAGATGCTTCCGGAAATGCTGGAGATGCGGCGTATTCTCGAACTTCCCGCGGCGGAGCTGGCCGCTCTGCGACGTTCGGAGGAGGATCTCCGCCGCATGGAAGAATGTCTGGAACACATGGAACGACTCCATCTGCAGGAGCATCGCGAACAAGACGCCCGGGACGAAACGGACGAGGCCACCCAGGGATCACTCTGGAACACGCTCTTTCACACTACGCTGGTCCAGGCATCGGGAAACAGGGTCCTGCTCCGAAGCTACGAGGGATTCTCCGTCGTCATGGGACGGATCACCGCGCACATGCGTCGCTTCCATGTCCGGGAGCCGTCACGGCGCTGGTCACATCTTATCGTCGAGGAACATCGCCGCATTCTCCTGGCCGTCAGGAACGGGGATCCCGAAACTGCCCGCAAGGCCATGGGAGCCCATCTGGACGAGACGGTTCGCGTTCTCTACTCGCTGCCGGAACAGCCACTCTTTCCGGGAGGCGAAAAATAAGGATTGCCCGGGGGGCGAAATTCCGTATACTGGCGAAAGCTCGTCCAGGCTGTACGCCACAAGGAGGGAAGGTTCATGAAGATCGCAGTCCTCGTCAAACAGGTTCCGGACACGGATGAAGTGAAGATGGATCCGGAAAAGGGAACGATGGTCCGGGAGGGTGTAGGAGCCATCATGAATCCGCTTGACATGAACGCCCTGGAGGCGGCACTCGCCCTCAAACGGGGAGCCGGGGACGGAGAGGTGACGGTCCTCTCCATGGGACCACCCCAGACGGAGGAGGCTCTCCGGGAAGCCATCGCTCTGGGCGCGGACAAAGCACTCCTCCTCACCGACCGGGCCTTCGCCGGAGCGGACACCTGGGCCACTTCTCGGGTGCTCGCCGAGGCGATCCGCAAAACAGGCCCCTTCGACCTGATCCTCGCGGGAGAGAAGGCCACCGACGGCGAAACGGGACAAGTGGGACCCGAGGTTGCGGCCATGCTGGACCTCCCGTTTTCCACCTATGTGAGCGCTCTCGAACGGATTTCCCCTGCGGAGATCCGGGTGCGCCGGACCATTGAGGAAGGCTATCAGTACCAGATTCTTTCCTTCCCCTGCCTGCTCACGGTACTCTCGGACCTCAACGAACCCTCCATGCCCACCCTGGCGGGCAAGAAAAAGGCCCGGCGCTTTTCGCTGGAAACAGCCGGAAACGAGACTCTCGACCTGCCGAAGGAGGAACTGGGGCTCTCGGGTTCCCCCACGCGGGTGGTACGCATCTCCTATCCGAAGATCACCCGTAACACGGAGCATTTCAGCGGCAGCCGCCTCGACGAGGGCATCGAGCGCGTGGTGACGCTTCTCAAGGAACAGGCACTTCTCTAGAGAAGGGAGGAGAGAATCATGCAGACAGAAACGACGAGAACTCCCTCGGGCATTTTCGTCCTCGGTGAAATGAGAAACGGGCACATCCACTCCGTCACCCTCGAACTGACCGGAAAGGGCCGTGAGCTGGCTGCGGCGCGTGGATGCACCGTCACCACCGTACTTCTCGGGGGCGAGTTCAAGGACGACCCCGCCGATCCGATCCGCTACGGCGCGGATCGAATTCTCGCGGTGAACCATCCCTCCCTGGAACACTTCGACCAGGAAATCATCGCCAAAGTGACCGCCCATCTCATCGAGACGGAAAAACCGGAGATCGTCCTCGCCCCGGCCACCACGGCGGGACGCACCTATCTTCCCGCCGTGGCGGCCCTGGTGAACACGGGTCTCACCGCCGACTGCACAGGCCTGGACATCGATCCCGAGACGGGACTGCTCCTCCAGACCAGACCTGCCATCGGCGGCAACGTCATGGCCACCATCAAAACGCCGAACCACCGCCCCCAGATGTCCACCGTGCGCCCCCGCACCTTCCGCATTCCCGATCCCGAGGACAGAACCGGGGAGGTGCTCCATCCCGCCGTGCCCGAGCGCCTCTTCGCCAGCCGCATCCGCAACGACGGCATGGAATATCTTGAGGAACAGGGAGCCAACATCCAGGACCTGGACGTGGTGATCTCCGGCGGCAAAGGACTCAAGCGCCCCGAATCGTTCAGGCTCCTCCAGGAGCTGGCGGATCTCCTGGAGGGCGGCGTGGGCGCAAGCCGCCCCACCGTCGAGGCCAAATGGATCCCCTATCCCCACCAGGTCGGGCTCTCGGGAAAGGTCGTGGCGCCAAAGCTCTACATGGCAGTGGGGATCTCCGGAGCAGTGCAGCACCTGGCGGGCATGCAGACCGCCCAGACAATCGTGGCGGTAAACAAGGACCCCGAAGCCCCCATTTTCCGCGTGGCGGACGTGGCCCTCTGCGGCGATCTCTTCGACATCGTGCCTCGCCTCATCGAGCGCATCAAAAAGGAAAAACGCTCCTAGCGTTACGGACGCACGAAGAGAGACGGCGTGCGTGGCCGTTGCCGCTTCTCTATCAACGACAGGTGGTTTGTTGATCAGATTCGTGAAGGACGGCTGCCCTAAATAAACACAAAAAAAGCTCCGCCTGGCTCGATGCAGCCGGGCTATCCGCGCCCGGGGATGGAGCGAAGCAGAGCTTTCTTAGGCAAGATATACCCACCGAAACCGAAGCCGATCTTGTCAAGCGCAGGCAGCAGCATCCGGGGCTCTTTCACGGCACGAATTCCGGACCACCCAGAGGGGTTAGCGAGTTTGAGGTGAAGATATTCCGCGGACAAGCTTCGTAACGCGCTCCCGCTACGGTAGATATACGATAGACAATGGAGACTTTTTCTCGTTCAGGAACGGAAAGAGAAAAACATTGTTATGCCCGCCAAGGGCTTCTTCGGGCAACCGCGAAACCCGAGAGGCGATTTCCGCTCGGAGACAAGAGACCGCAGGGCTTCCTTGAGGGCAGAAGGGGGTCCGGTGTTTGAGGAGGAACCCGTCATGCACGTTCTTCATCGCGATGCACCGTCAGCCGGCATCGGCAACGATTCAGGGGGACAGGCACCCCAAGCTTGGGAGGGAATGAACTACGCACCGGTAACACCGGAGGTGACGACCGCACTGGAAGCGCTCCTGGGAAGCCGGAACGTCGCGGCGGATCTGGAGAAGCGCGAGGCCTATTCCTACGACGAGGTGGCGAAACAGTTCTGGGAGGAACCGCACCTGGCGGAAGTGGTCGTTTTTCCCGAGACCACCGAGCAGGTGAGCGCTCTTCTCGCCTTCGCGAACGAACGGCATATTCCCGTGACGCCCCGGGGGGCCGGCACGGGGCTCTCCGGCGGCGCCGTTCCCGCCTGTGGCGGCATCGTCCTCTCCTTCGAGAGAATGAACCGCATCCTTGAAGTGGACACGGAGAACCTCACCATTACCGTCGAACCCGGCGTGGTGACGGCGGACATCTCCAAAGCCGCCGCACGGGAAGGCCTGCTCTACGCGGGGGATCCCTGCAGCGGCGACGCCTCCTTCATCGGCGGCAACGTGGCGGAGAACGCCGGGGGCAACAAGGTGATCAAGTACGGCCCCACCGGCGCGTCGGTGCTCGCCCTGGAGGCGGTGCTCGCGGACGGTTCCATCACCTGGTTCGGCGGCAAACGTCGCAAGGACGTGACGGGCTACGACTTCGCGCACCTCCTCGTGGGCTCCGAGGGGACGCTCGCGGTGATCACCAAAATCGTCCTCAAGCTCCTTCCCCTTCCTGCCAGAGTGGTGGATCTTCTCGTGCCCTTCCCCGACACGGAGAGTGCCGTCACCTGTGCGTCGAAAATCATGACCGAGGGAAAAATCCTTCCCGCCTCGGTGGAACTCATGGACCATCGTTCCATTTCCCTGACGGAGCGTTTTCTCAACACCAGACTTCCCGGAGGCGACGCAGGCGCGCATCTCATCATCCAACTCGAAGGAAATTCCGCGGAACTGCTCGCCGACGAATACGAACGAGTGGGCGATCTCTGCCGCAAATGGGGGGCGCTGGAGGTTTTCGTGGCGGACAACCGGAACAGCCGGGACAAACTCTGGAAAGCCCGGAAATCCATCGCCGAGGCGGTGATCGCCTTCTACAGCAAGTACTCCAAGGAGGATGTGGTGGTTCCCACCAGCGCCGTGCCGGAACTGCTGAAGGCCCTGGGGGACCTCTGCGAGCGCCGCGGGTTGGAGACCGTCACCTTCGGCCACGTGGGAGACGGGAACATGCATGTGAACCTGCTCTTCGGCGAGGACCGGCAGAACTGGAAGGAAACCATGGAAGAGGCCCGCCGGGAACTCTACACCGTAACGCAACAGCTCGGCGGCACTCTCTCGGGAGAACACGGCATCGGCCTCAAACGCAAGAAATACGTCAGCCACTTCCTCGACGAGGCCCAGATTGCCCTGATGAAACGTGTCAAGCTGGCCTTCGACCCCAAGGGCATCCTGAACCCGGGGAAGCTCGTGGTCTGAAACACATCTGCACGCTTCGGAAGAGTTCGCGAGAACCGCTTTTGCCTTGCATGCAATGCCGCGCTTCCGTAACGACAAGGCACCCGGCTCGAGCCGGGTGCCTTGTCGTTACGGCGATGGGCACCTCAGGCCTCATGTCTGTCAAGGACATTCTTCCCGCGGGACGGCCCGGAGCTTCCACGCTGCCGCATCGACCCGCCGCGTCATCCCTTTTCCTGGAGCAACCTCAGAGATTCCAGGGTTCGTGGTGCAGGAGCGCTCCTTCAAGGGTGAGAATGGATATGCCTTCGCCGTCGGCAATGGCGCAGCTCGCCGGATCCCGCCCCTTGGGGAGGCTCGCGGAACCGGGGTTGAGAAAGATCGTCCCTTCTTCGCGGACCACGGAACCGACGTGGGTGTGTCCGCTCACCGCAAGCCGGGCCCCGCAGCGCAGCGCCAAGTCGCGAAAGGCGCTGAAATTTTCGCCGTGCCGCATCAGGACGAGCATTCCGCGCCACCAGAGCACTGCCGTCCTCGTGTCCAGAGGCCAGCGGAGCACCCGGGCGTCCTCTTCGGCATCGCAATTGCCCTGGGCGAAAAGAAGCGGCACTGGAGAAGCGTTCATGGCCTCCGCGAGCTCCCGGGGGCCATATCCCTCGGGAAGCGGGTTCTTCGGACCGTGATAGAGCACATCCCCCGCGTGGAGAATCATGTCCACCTCTCCCCAGACCGCCAGAGCGGCCTGCCAGGCTCGCAGGTTACCGTGCGTGTCGGAAATGATTCCGAGTCGTTCTTCCATTGTCGCGTCCTCTCCACCACGCTTTCGCCGGACCCTTCACAAGGTTGCCCCTGACAGGTCGCAACACCCATCGCAGAACCGTTCATTGGAGGAAAAAGCCTCTTCCATTATGGAGGATTGGCGATGCTCTCACCGTTTGCTATTCTACCACGGAGCAAATCAGGAAGGAGACTCACCGCAAAATGAACGCATCGGAGAACACACATCACACTGCGCCGGCAGCAGGACCGGGCCTCTCCGAGGCCATCCGGGGTGGATTCGCCACAACGGCGGCCTTCGTCGCCTGGGGATTGCTCCCCGTGTATTGGAAAGCCATGCAGGATGTTCCGGCTCTTGAAATCCTCTGTCACCGCATCGTCTGGTCCCTCCTCTTCCTCACGGGACTGGTCGCCTTTTCGAAAAACCGGGGAGAGATCCGCCAAGGACTCGCACAGAGGTCGACACGGCTTCTTCTCCTGGCGAGCAGTCTCGCCCTTTGCGCAAACTGGCTGATCTACATCTGGGCTGTCAACACGGGACACGTTCTCGAGGCCAGCCTCGGCTACTTCATCACGCCCCTCGTGAACGTTCTTCTGGGCATGCTCTTCCTCGGGGAACGTCTCGGACGACTCCAGGCACTCGCGGTCACTCTGGCCGCCGTCGGGGTGGGGTATCAGATTCTTCTCCTCGGCGCTCTTCCGTGGATTTCCCTCGGGCTCGCCCTCTCCTTCGGCACCTACGGCCTGCTGCGGAAAAAAGCCCCCATCAGCTCCACCGCGGGGCTTTTCGTGGAAACCCTGTTCCTCGGCATTCCCGCGCTCGGCGCCATCGTCCTCTTCGAGTCCGGCGGCGCCGGGGCTCTTGGCACGGGAACGCCCCTCCGTCTGCTCCTTCTGGCGGGATCGGGCATCGTCACCTCCGTGCCGCTTCTCCTCTTCACCTTCGGAGCCCGGCGCATTAACCTCGCCACCGTGGGCATTCTCCAGTACGTGTCGCCCACCATCTCTTTCTGTCTGGGCATCTTCCTCTTCGCTGAACCCTTCTCGGCGAAACGTCTCGTGACGTTTCTCTTCATCTGGGCGGCCCTGGCACTCTACAGCGCGGACGCCTTTTTCCGTGCCGGACGCCGACAGCAACGATGACTCCCATGGATTCAGCGTCTATACTATTTAGGGACCTCTGAAGAAAGACGTTTCGCTTTCCCTTGACTTAGGTCGCATCGAGTTTTACGAGGCTCTCCGCGGAGCTGGCGTAGCCTTATTCAGAGATTCCTTTACATTTACATATGCCCCTGACGGGGCGTCACATTTTTCCCTGTTTGGGAGGTGTCTTCATGGCAACATCGCGCGTATCCTTCGTCGGCGGTGGAGAAGGGTGCCTCGCTCTCTTCGACACGTTCCTGAAACTCGGATTCGACATCACGGGCGTGGCGGACCTTCGCAGGGACGCCCCGGCGATGGCGAGAGCCAGGAGCGCAGGTGTCTTCACCACTACTTCCGTGGAAGAACTCCTCGCACTCCCCACAGATCTCGTCATCGAAGTCACCGGGCGTCAGGATGTGGCGCAACGCGTCCGGGAGCTGTGCCCCCCTGAGGTGGGAATGCTCCGCGCCGGAGATGCCCAGTTCCTCTACGAAATCCTCCGCAGGGAAGAAGAAACCATCGCCAAGCTGAAACGGCAGATTACAGAACTCGCGCTCGCCCGAGGCACTATGCAGACGACTGTCGAACCACTCAGAAAAACATTGGCACAGCTCACCTCCGGAAATGAGGACGTACAGGCCCACATGACCGCAATGCTCGACACAATCGGCACACTCCTCACGGAAACGCGCAGTACCGACGAGGTCGTCGCGTCCATTCGTTCCGTGGCGAAACAGACGAAAATGCTCGGGCTCAACGCCGCTATCGAAGCCGCACGTGCAGGAGAGACGGGAAAGGGGTTCGCCGTGGTCGCCCGGGAAGTCCGGGAGCTCGCCGACGAGACGGACGTGTCCGTGCACAAGGTGGGAGATGTGCTCGCCCTCATCGCATCCATGGCGGAAAAACTGTTTCAACCGATCCAGGACATGAACGCCACTGCCGCAGCACGCATAGAAGCCATCACGACACTCCAGCACAACGTTTCCGAACTGGAGAAAGCTCTGGCACACACGGAGAACATCGAGATCAAACTCGGCGAGCTGGCTTCGTCCTGTTGAAACGACGCTCCCGACAGTTCCTCCAAGAGAGACGGCCCTCCTTCAAAAGAGAGGTGGGCCGTCCGTTCTTTCAGAGTGTCAGTCCACGATCTCTCCCTCGACGGTCACGGTAGGGGCGACATCTGTTCCGTCTTCCCTGGTTCCGGCGTCACCTCTCCCGGGGGTCTCGAAAGGGGACACCCGGAGCGTCAGCCCCCGGTCCTGGTCCAGCGCCACCGTCACCGCCGCGCCATCCGGAATCTCGCCGGAGAGGATCTTCCGGGCGAGGCGCGTCTCCAGCTCCCGGGCCAGAAAACGTTTGAGAGGCCGGGCACCGTAGACGGGATCGTAAGCCTCCCGGGCGATCCATCGCACCGCCTCGGGTGTCATTTCCAGCGTCACGTTCCGCTCGGCGAGGCGCACCCGCAGATCGTTCGCGAGGAGTTCCACGATGCGCTCCACCTCCGCGATGGAGAGAGGTTTGAAGAGCACCATCTCGTCGAGGCGGTTCAGGAATTCCGGACGGAAGGTGCGCCGCACCTCCCCGAGCACCGTCTCGCGCACCTCCTCCCGAATGCGCCCGTCGCCGGAAATCCCCTCCAGGAGAAAGGACGCACCCAGGTTGCTCGTGAGAATGAGCACGGTATTCTTGAAATTCACCGTCCGCCCGTGGCTGTCGGTGATGCGCCCGTCGTCGAGGATCTGGAGCAGGATGCTCCACACATCCGGATGGGCCTTTTCGATCTCGTCGAAGAGAATCACCGCATAGGGACGGCGCCGCACCGCCTCGGTGAGCTGTCCGCCCTCGTCGTACCCCACGTATCCCGGAGGCGCTCCGATAAGACGCGAGACGGAGAATTTTTCCATGTACTCCGACATGTCCAGGCGCACCAGGTTCTCTTCACTGTCGAAGAGCGCCGCACTGAGCGCCTTGGCCAGCTCCGTCTTGCCCACCCCCGTGGGACCGAGGAAGAGAAAGGAGCCGATGGGACGCCGGGGATCCTTCAGACCGCTCCGCGCCCGGTGCACCGCGTCCACCACAGCCTCCACGGCCTCGTCCTGCCCGATTACCCGGCGGTGGAGGATGTCCCCCAGGCGGAGCAGCTTTTCCCGCTCCCCCTCCACAAGGCGCGACACGGGAATGCCCGTCCATTTGCTGACGATGGCGGCGATCTCGTCCTCCGTGACCTTTTCCCGGAGCAGGTGAGACGTCCCCTGGCCGTGGCGGAGCTGTTCCTCCTCTGCGGCGAGACGCCGCTCCAGATCGGGCAACGCACCGTGGCGGAGTTCCGCCGCCCGGTTCAGATCGTAGGCACGCTCGGCCTGCTCGATCTCGCGCCGCATCTTCTCGATCTGCTCGCGCAAGGCCTGCACCTTACCGATGGCCTGTTTTTCCGCCTCGTACTGGGCACGCAGGGCGTCCGCCCCCGTTCTGGCCTCCGCAAGCTCTTTCTGGAGCACCTTGAGCCGGGCCTCCGAGGCCCTGTCCGTCTCCTTCTTCAGCGCCGCCTCTTCGATCTCGAGCTGCATTACCTTCCGCGCCGCCGCATCCAGCTCCGCGGGCAACGAGTCGATTTCGGTGCGGATCATTGCACAGGCCTCGTCGACAAGGTCGATGGCCTTGTCGGGCAGAAAACGCTCCGTGATGTAGCGGTTCGACAGCACCGCCGCAGCCACAAGCGCATTGTCCTGGATGTGCACGCCGTGGTGCACCTCGAAACGCTCCCGCAGGCCCCGGAGAATGGACACCGTGTCCTCCACCGAGGGCTGTTCCACGTAGACGGGCTGGAAGCGCCGCTCCAGCGCAGCGTCCTTCTCGATGTGCTCCCGGTATTCGTCGAGGGTGGTGGCGCCGATGCAGTGCAGCTCGCCCCGGGCGAGCATGGGTTTGAGCATGTTCCCCGCGTCGAGGGATCCTTCGGCCTTGCCGGCGCCGACGATGGTGTGCAGCTCGTCGATGAAGAGAATGACCCTGCCGTCGGACTCCTTCACCTCGTTGAGCACCGCCTTGAGGCGCTCTTCGAATTCGCCGCGGTACTTCGCTCCCGCCACAAGGGCCCCCATATCAAGGGCGAAGATGGAGCGATCCTTGAGTCCCTCGGGAACATCGCCCCGGACGATGCGGTGGGCCAAGCCCTCGGCGATGGCGGTCTTTCCCACTCCGGGCTCTCCGATGAGCACGGGATTGTTTTTCGTCTTGCGGCTCAGAATGCGGATCACCGAACGGATCTCCTCGTCCCGGCCGATGACGGGATCAAGCTTGCCGCTTTTGGCAAACTCCACCAGGTCCCGCCCGTACCGGGAAAGCGCCTCGTAGGTGCCTTCC
>NZ_JARKPW010000123.1:0-41308 GCF_029975095.1 Aminiphilus sp. | reverse complement strand
GAAGCAGTCCCTGGACATCACCACCGAATCGGGAACCATCATGAAAGAGACCGTGGCGGCCGCCGCGGAGGCGGAGAAGGAGCTGAAGCAGTCTCTCGCCCAGATCGCCCGGGTGAACGACGTGATGCAGAACATCGCCGCGGCCTCGCAGGAGCAGGCCGCCGCCGCCCAGGAGATGGCCTCCGGCATCGACCAGGTCACCAAGGGAACGCTCACCGTGGTGGACACCATCGAAAACATCCGACAGGCGACGGAGAGCACCTCCACGGCGTCGGAGAACGTGGCCAGAGAGGCCCAGGAGACCGCGACCGGTGCGGAGCGGATCCAGAAGCTTCTGTCGCAGTTCAGCGTGGGCGGAGCGGAGTCGGGGCTCGTTCCAGCGCCGACGGGAGCCCCGGCCCTTCCCACAAAGGGGATTCCCCGGAAAAAGGCGTGAGTCGCCGTTTCACCTGTACCCCGGGGAGGACGCAGGCTCTTCCGACCGGGGCGGTCCGTCAGGTTCCGTTTTGGAGAGGCGAGGCATTCCTCGGAGGAGGAGCCTCGCCTCTCCGCGCTGTTTCGGAAAAGGCGATCACCGGTTGTCTGCCGGAGCAGCGCCCGAAGGCGCCTTACGCGCTCCGAAGTATGTTCCGCGTTGCCCCTTCCCCCGGGTCAGCCCCGGGACAGTGCCGCATCCCTCGCCTCTTTCCGGAGGGGCTTGCGGGATGTGTCCTTGCCTTCGGCGAAGGCCGATGTCCGGCTCCGGCGCTCCCATTTGATGAAATCCAGGGCACTTTCGTACAGATCCAGATTTTCCCCGACAGGAACGGGCTCCCGAAGGAACGAAAGCGCTCTCCGCGTGATATGCCGCACGCGCGGGTCCGTGGTGATGCGGTCGATCTCGCACATCCAGCACTCCAGGCTCGAATTCCACCGTTCGAGAATCTTCCGGGCTCCCCGGAGAGTCTCCGCCTCCGTCTCGAGAATGCGAATGCGGCGGTCCGACTGCTGAATCCGGTGCTTCTGCTGGATGGCGAGATTTCTTTCGTATCCCACTGAAACGCACCTCCTGAGTGGATGGGTGAAAAGTACCGATCCGGGCCGTTTCGGCCCGGATCGGAAGGAAGAACGTCAGAAAGGCGAGGTCACCGGCTCGGGAAGAACGGGATCCGGTGTGGGGCGTGGCGCGGGATCGGGGTCGCGGAAGACCATCTCTCCCCCGGTGGTGACGAAGGGGATTCGGGAGACCATGTCCTTCCAGCGAAGGATCTCCAGTGTGCCGTCCGGATGCTCCACCAGGGCGGAGCAGCTCTCGACCCAATCGCCACAGTTGGCGTAGGTGATGTTCTCCACCTGGCGGATGGCGGGGCGGTGAATGTGGCCGCAGATGATCCCGTCCACGCCGGAGGTACGTGCCCGATGGAGCAGCGCGTTCTCGAAGTCGCCGATGAAGTTCACCGCATCCTTGACCTTGTGTTTGAGATACTGAGAAAGGGACCAGTATCCAAGGCCGAGGAGGGAACGCAGGGAGTTGAGCCAACTGTTGAGCTGGAGGCAGATCTCGTAGGCCAGATCACCCAGCACGGCGAGCCAGCGCTTGTATTTCACCACCAGGTCGAATTCGTCCCCGTGGATCACGAGGAAACGCCTGCCGTCGGCGGTGACGTGTTTGGCGCTCCGTGCGATTTCGATGTGGCCGAAATGGTATCCGTCGAATTCGTCGAGGAATTCGTCGTGATTGCCGGGGATGTAGCAGATCCTGGTTTTCTTGGACATCTTGAGGATTTTCCGGAGAACCTTGTTGTGGGATTGAGGCCAGCTCGACCGGCGTTTGAGCTTCCAGCCGTCGATGATGTCGCCCACCAGGAAGAGGTTTTCACATTCGACGGAGGAGAGGAAGGATGCGAGAAGTTTGGCCTGGCACCAGCGACAGCCGAGATGCATGTCCGAGATGAAAATGCTGCGGAATTGCGTCATGACGGGTTTCCTCCTTCCGCGTTTCGCAAGCGGCGGAGACGTTTTCTTCCGGTTCGCTCGATCCGCGACGGTCCCCAGTGTACCCTGTTTGCGTGTCCTTGTCATGTCGAAAGTGTAAAGAATTTGAAAAACAGACGGAAGCAGTGCTCTTGCCGTCAGAGATGGCGGAGAATCTCCCGCTCCGAAAGGCTTCCCTTCCGCAGAAGCTGTTCCGCCAGAGCGCGCATTCGTTCGGGCCTGGGAGAAAGGGAGAGCAACGCAATGCATCGCTGCCAGAGCCACTCCACGAAGGCGGCGCACTCCTCCTCGCTGCCGCAGATGGAGCGGGCCGCGTCGTAGGCGCTTTGTACGTCCGGATCGTCCAGGTAGGGGCGGGTCCGGTCGTCCAGGAGAAGGCGCACTGCGGCGAGGCCGCTCAGGGCGAAGAGGACGTGCCCTTCCGCGAGGGCGCGTCGTCGCCGGGGGTCGCGCAGGTGGGAGGGAAGAAACGGATCGGACTTTTCCAGGGTTTTCTCGGGGGAAAAAGGAGGAAGAGAGAGCGGATACGCGGGACGCCCCAGCATGAGGGACATCATCGCCTTGCCCGCTTCCGCAGCGGCGAACCGGTGTCGTTTCTTCTCGTCATCCATGGCGTGTCAGACCTTCCCGTTTTTCCGGAGGTGCTGTTTGCCGGGGAACTTCCTTCGGGACGGCACGGGGCCGTCAGTGTTCCTCCTCCCGGCTCTCGTCGGGACAGTTGCAACGATTGGGACATTTCCAATAGCCCGGCGGGAGTCCTTCCTCTCGGGGATGAGGAGGGACAATCCATCTGGCACCGCATTCTCTGCACTCGAGCATACCCCGCACGGGATCGAGGACCCGTACGCGACGGCTTGCCAGTGATTCCTCACGGTCGGTCATGGGGTGCCACATCCTTCCCTGCTCTTGTTTCTTAAGGCTAGTTCTCTTTCCAGGGAAGGTCAAGAGATGTTTGTAACAGTTTTTTCACTGTTCACGGAAAAAATGCCACGAATGCTCCTGGGTTGCCCCGAAGGAACGCCTGCGTGGAAGGAATGCTCCGCTGGAACGACCTCTCCCGTTTGAAACCGGGAGGGGTGTGTGTTCGCTAAAGAAGGAAGAGGTAGGTCGTTCGTCCCTCGGTCTCGAAGGCGATCTTCTTTTCCCGGGCGAGCCAGCCCACCGCGGTGTCCACGAGCCTGTCCGGCAGAGGGACGGCTTTGTGCAGCGCCGTGAGGGTCGTTCTTCCATTGTCGCTGAGATGGGACCAGACCACTCCCGCCGCTTCTCCGATGGCTTCCACGCTCAAAACCTGCGACACCTCCACGTGATCCCCTCCTCGGAATAACCGCGCACCGCACGTTCCCCGGTGCGCTTCGATTCCCCGATCTTCTTCGTTCCTTCGAAAAAGCCCGGGGTGCGTTACACAAGTGTCATTCGGCTCCTTGTGACGTGGCACATCGTCATTATAGGCAAGATTCTTCGGGAAGGCAATGACGTTCTCGTTACACCGCCTGCACCGAAGTCTTTCCGTTCCGGCCGTCTCCGAGGGGAAAGCTGATGTGTACGGTCGTGCCCTTTTCCTGCGGGCCGGAGGAGAAATGAAGTGTTCCTCCGATCTGTTCCACCAGGGCGGCCACGACGGTGATTCCCAGCGAGTGCAGCGCTCGAGGGTCGAACCCTTCGGGAAGCCCCACGCCGTCATCGGCGATGGTAATCTGTGCGAATCCCTCCCGGTCCGCGGCGATGCGCACGAAAAGCGTTCCCTCCTGCCCCTGCGGAAAGGCGTGTTTGTACACGTTGGTCACGAGTTCGTTGAGAACGAGGCCGCAGGGAACGGCCCGGTCGATGTCCAGGGGAAGTGGTTCCGCCTCGATGTCGAGCGTCACGGTCTGGCTGGGCAGGCCAAACGCTCCGGCCACGCTCCGCACCACGTCCGCCACGTACTCCCCCAGATTGACGGCGGAGACGTCCCGGGAGCGGTAGATTTTCTCGTGGATGAGCGCCATGCTCTGCACGCGGCCGCGGCTTTCCATCAGCGCCTCTTTTACCTTGGGATTCGCCGTGGTTCCCAGATGGAGCGAGAGGAGGCTCGCCACGGTCTGCAGGTTGTTCTTCACCCGGTGGTGGATTTCCCGCAGCAGCAGTTCCTTCTCCCGGAGGGAGGTCTCGAGGGCCTTTCGGGCCTCCTCCCGTTCGGTCACGTCCCGGACACTCCAGATGCGCCCGAGAATGGTCTCCTCCGCCCGGAAAGGGCGGGACTCGAACTCCATGATCCGCCCATCCGCCAGATGCACCGTGCCGCTCCGCTCCATGTCGGGGCGGTTCCGGACGGTCTGGATGAGCTTCACGAACTCTTCCCGGTCCTCGGCGAGGCGGCTCAGGAACGCCAGCCGTTCCTCCGGGCCGAAGGCGGCGCTCCAGCCCGGGGTGGTGTTCCAGAAGCGTTCGAAGTTGGCGTTGTAGATGAGCACCCGTCCCTCCAGGTCCACCACGATGATGCCCTCCGCCACGGACTCGATGGCGGCGCCGAGGAGGGCCACGCTGCGGGCGAGGTGGTCCTCCAGACGGCGTCGTTCCGCCCGGTCCTCGTCGCTTTTCAGGTCCGTCACATCCTGGACGATGGAACAGAGCAGCCGTTCTCCTTCGACCTGGACGGGGGAGGAATAGACGTGCACGCTTCGCAGCTCTCCCGAGGCCAGTCGGTGGCTGAAGCGGAAAAAACTCTTGCGGTTCGCCCTTGCCTTGTCCATTTCCCGGAGGATTTCCTCCGGAGTGAGGGTGTTGATCTCCGAAATGCGCATGCGTTCGAGCCGCTCTCTGGAATATCCGTAGAAGACTGCCGCCGCCTCGTTCGCCCGGACGATCGCGCCGGTCTCCGGGGCGATGAGCAACATGACCGAGGGGCTGGCCTCGATGAACTCGCGAAAGGAAGGCCCCATCTCAGGAAAGAGCTGTTCCTGTTCCCGCGCCGTCTCCGTCATCTCTCGCGCCTCCGTTTCCCCGTGCCTGCGGTCTGCCTCCGGCGGACCGGACATCCCGGAATTTCATGCTAACCCGTTCTCCGGAGTAATGCAAGATGAATTGGTCACAGTGCCGCAGGAAAAGAGGTTTTTTCGCAAGAAGAGCCGCACATTGCCGGGCCGAAAGGGCATTTTTCGTGTATGCTGCGGAGGTCGAAACGCGACAGCGGTGACGGGAACGATTTTTTCTACGGTTTTCGAGGAGGTGCGATGGAAGTGCGGATCACCGACATGCGTTTGGGAACCCTGTCAGTGCCGTTGAAGAAACCCTTCCGGACGGCACTGCGGGAAGTGCGCTCCGTGGAGGACATCGTCGTGCGCCTGGAGACGGACACGGGGCATGTGGGCTACGGCGAGGCGCCGCCCACGGCGGTCATCACCGGCGATATCCGGGGAAGCATCGTCGCGGCGCTGGAGGATCACCTGAAACCGTTGCTCCTGGGGCGGGACGTGGAGGATCTGGACGATCTCCTCCGCCGGCTGGACAAAAGCCTCGTGCACAATTCGTCTCCCAAGGCAGCGCTCGACATGGCGCTTCACGATCTCTGGGGGCAGCGATACGGAGCGCCTCTGGCTCGCCTGCTCGGCAGCGGGCGGCGGGAGCTTGAGACGGACCTCACCATCAGCGTCGACACGCCGGAGGTGATGGTGGAGGACAGCCTCGAGGCGGTTCGCAGAGGATTTCGCATCCTCAAGCTCAAGGTGGGAAAGAATCCAGCTCTGGATCTGGTGCGCATCACTGCCATCCGGGATGCGGTGGGGCCTGGTGTCGCCTTCCGGCTCGACGCGAACCAGGGGTGGAATCCCAAGGAGGCAGTGCGCATTCTCCGGAAGCTGGAGGAGACCGATCCGAACCTGGAGCTTGTGGAGCAGCCCGTTCCCGCGGAGGACATCGAGGGAATGAAGCTCGTCCGGAACGCCGTGTCCGTGCCGGTCTTGGCCGACGAGTCCGTGTATTCTCCACGGGATGCGGCGCGCATTCTGGCGGAAGGTGCGGCGGATCTGGTGAACATCAAGCTCATGAAGACCGGCGGCATTCGCCGGGCGCTCCAGATTGCTGCGGTGGCGGAGAGCTTCGGCGTGGAGGCCATGATCGGCAGCATGATGGAGACCAAATTGAGCGTCACCGCCGCGGCGCACGTGGCGGCGGCCTGTCCCTGCATCACCCGGATCGATCTGGACACGCCGGATCTCTGCGCGGAGGATCCCGTGGAGGGAGGCATCACCTGCGACGGTCCCCGCATTGTCCTCGGCGAAGGGCCTGGGCTCGGGTTCCGTGAGATCCGGAACGTGGTGTGGCACTGACGCATCGATGCAGAGGTGCGCTGCGGCGTTCTTCTGGAAGGATATCGAAGGAGGCTATGTCAGAGATGACGGACGGAAAAAGGGAGAGAGCTGCCGTGGAGGATACGACTCCGGACCTGCTCGGGAGGGCCAGGGAACTGGCGGAATGGGTGCGGGAACTCCGCGAGGAGTTCCACGCCCATCCGGAGCTGGGGTTCGCGGAGATCCGGACGAGCCGCCGTGTGCGGGAGGAGCTTGAGAAACTGGGAATTTCCTGCCGCATCGTCGCCCGGACGGGTGTGCTCGGTCTGCTGGAGGGAACCGCGCCTTCTTCGAGCGGTGCTCCGCGAGTGGTGGCGCTCCGGGCGGATATGGATGCGCTGCCGATTCAGGAGGAAAACGAGGTTCCCTATGCGTCACGGACGCCGGGGGTGATGCACGCCTGCGGGCACGACGCCCACACGGCGATCCTTCTCGGCGCGGCCCGTCTGCTCGCGGAGCTGCGGGACCGTTTTTCCGGGACAGTGAAGTTTCTCTTCCAGCCCGCGGAGGAGTCCGACGGCGGCGCGGAGCCCATGATCCGGGAAGGGGTGCTGGAAAATCCCAAAGTGGATGCGGTCTTCGGACTTCACGTCTGCCCTGAGCTTGAGGTGGGACGCATCGGCGTCAAGTACGGCCAGATGTGCGCCGCCTCGGACGCGCTGGACATCGTGCTCCGGGGATGCTCTTCCCACGGGGCCTATCCGCACGGAGGCGTCGATGCCGTGGCCGTCGCGGGGTACGTGCTGACGGCGCTTCAGTCGGTGGTGAGCCGGAACGTGGATCCCCGGGACAGTGCGGTGGTCACCGTGGGGGTGATCCGGGGCGGCACGGCCCGAAACGTCATCGCCGACCGGGTGGAGATGGAGGCCACGGTGCGGACCCTCCTGCCGGAGACGCGGGAAAAGGTGAACGCCCGGGTGGCGGAGGTGGTGAAATCGGTGGCGGAAGGGCTCGGCGGAAGTGCGGAGGTACGCCGCCAGGAAGGGTACGTGCCGCTTCTGAACGATCGGGCGCTCGTGGACCTGGTGGCGGCGTCGGGAGCGCGCCTGCTGGGACCGGAGAACGTGGAGGTACTGGAGACGGCGAGCCTCGGCGTGGAGGATTTCGCCTATTTCGCCCAGGCCGTTCCGGGGGCCTTCTTCCGTCTCGGCTCGGCGAACCGGGAGAAGGGGCTCGTCGTGGAGGGGCACAATCCGCATTTCGACATCGATCCGGCCTGCCTCCCCCTGGGGGTGGCCATCACGGTGGCAAACGCTCTGGCGGTGCTCTGCGGCAAAGGCGCCTGAGCGAAGGGGGCGCGCCGCATCGGGGCGGAAGGAACTGCCGCGCCCTGCGGAAAGGAAGGTTTACGGGATTCGGGCGCTATCGGGGATGCCGTGCGAGGTGCGGTGTCCCCGATGTTCATGTTTCGTTCCTGTCACCGTCTTCCTTCAGGAAGCGGTTGAGGGCGAGCACGGCGGGCCTGCCGTCGAAGACGATGCGGGCAGCGTGGGTCTCCACGGGGACGAGCGTGCCGTCCCGTCTCCGCTGCACCGTTTCGTAGGTGAGGCTCCCCTTGGTACAGACCACGGCGAGATTTTCCGGAGAAAGGCAATGATGGCCCTCGGGAACGAGATCTCTTGGGGTGAGGCGGAGGAATTCCTCCCGTGTGTAGCCCAGGTTTCGGAGGGTTGCGCTGTTCACCGCGAGAAAGTGCCCCTCGGGATCGAGGATCACCATGGGATTCGCCGCCTGGTCGAAGATGGCGCGGAAATTGTGCTCGCCGAGGGAGAGAAGGTATTCCGCAGCCTTTCTGCCCGTGATGTCCAGAATGCTGCCCACCACGTAGCGCCGCCCCTTTGCGTCGGTGTAGGGGGATTTTGAGATGAGCACCGTCCGGGGTTTGCCGTTCGCTCCGGTTTTTACGGCGATCTTCTCTTCCGCGGTGATGGACTCCCCCGTTTCGAGAACGCGCAGATCCGTCCGAGAAAAGGCCGCCGCGTCCTCGGCGGAGAAGAGGTCCTCGGGGAGCTTGCCCAGAATCTCCTCCCGGGGGCGCCCGATCCAACGGCAATAGGTATCGTTGGCGAGCACGTAGCGGCGTTCCTCGTTCTTCATGAAGATGGGATGCCCCACGGCGTTGATCACGGCGTCGAGGAACTCCCTCGTCTCCTGAAGGTGCTCTTCCAGACGTTTGCGCATCATCGCATCGTCCACGATCTCCCCGAAGACCTCCGTATCCTGAGCGTTCCAGAAACGGTAGGCGTTGCGTCCGAGTACCTTGGCCCGGTACAGGGCCGCGTCGGCGCGCTTCATCAGGGTCTGTACGTCCTCGCCGTCCCAGGGAAAGACGGCGATGCCGATGCTCGCCGTCACGGAGATGTCAAGCGGAGGGGCGCTCTCCTCGCTTTCCAGGCGGATTTCCTCCGCCACCGCGGCGAGAATCCGCTCGGCGATGCGGGCTGTTTCGGCCCGGTCGTGCACTCCGGGAAAAATGAAGGTGAACTCGTCGCCTCCCATGCGGGACACCGTGTCCATATCCCGGATCTGCTCCCGAAGACGGTTCGCCACGGAGACGAGAAGGCGGTCTCCCACATCGTGCCCCAGAGAGTCGTTCACCGTCTTGAACCCGTCAAGGTCGAGGAAGAACACTGCCACCAGCTCGTCCTTGCGCCGTGCAAGGGCGAGGGCCATGTCGAGCCTGTCCGCGAAGAGCGCACGGTTGGGGAGCGAGGTGAGAGGGTCGTGCGTCGCCTGGAAGGCCATTTGTTCCAGGGTGCTCTTGGCCTCCGTCACGTCCCGGCTGACACCCCGGTACCCCGCAAGCGTTCCCCCCTCATCGAAAAAGGGTTGGCCGCTCGCCTCGAAGAAGAAGCGCCGACCGTCCGCGGCGCGCCAGGCGCATTCCACCCGGGTGAAAGGATCGCCTCGTTTTTTGATCTCCTCCAGACCGATCCGGAACCGCTCCCGCTCCTCCTCACCGCAGTCGAAAGTGTCGTAGAAGCGCATGCCGAGAACTTTTTCGGGAGAAATGCCCAGAAGTTCCTCAAGCTTCGGGCTCACGTAGGTGAAACGCCCTTCTCCGTCCATCTCCCACACCACGTCGGAGGAATTTTCCACGAGAGCCCGAAAGCGCTCGCGGCTCTCCGCGAGGGAACGTTCCGTCTCCTGATGCTGCCGGATCTCCTCCCGAAGGCGTCGGTTCGTCTTCTGCAGTTCCACCGTGCGTTCCCCCACCTCTTCCTCAAGGCGGTTGCGGTAGCGGGCGAGTTCCTTCTCGGTGGTCTCCAGGTGCTGGATGTGGGAGACCAGCTTGGCGTTCAGCTCCCGCACGTTCTTGTAGAGGAAGAAGCTCTCCAGCGCCGCGGCGGCGGTGAACATCACCACCGACAGGAGGGAGAGGGAGTGGTCCCGGATGGTTTTCTTGTCCTGATCGAGGACGGCCACGAACATTCCCCGCGTGCGGGAGGGGGTCGCGAGGACATGGAGGAGCATGCGCTCCGTGCGTTTTTTCGAAGAGACGATGACGCACCGCTCCCGGGAGATGGCCCAGGCGAAGGTGCGGTCGTCGATGAGGGGCTGCAGTTCCTCCTCGAAGAAGCGCTCCCACAGGAGATTGCTGCAATAAGCCTGGTAGAAGCTGGAATCCGATTCGTCCACCAGGTAGAAAGTCAGTGCCTTGAAACGGACGAGCATGTTCGCCCGGTTTTCGGTTTCCTTGAGAATGGCCCGGAGATCCTCCAGGCGGCTCGTGCCGGTGTCGAAGCGGGCGAGGGACGCGGCGACGCCCAGGGCTTCAAGGGCGGCGCGTCTCTCCTCCGCGTAGATGGCGAGGCGTTCCTCCGGAGAAAGGGGAGGCGCCGTTTTCTTTCCCCGCCCTTTCGGAGGCGGAGAGGTTTCGGACAGGTGTTGCTCCGGAATCTCCTCGCGAAGTACGGATTCGCGCCGCTCGCCCGTCTTACGGGTCATTCTTCCACGGCCTCGGAGGAGAGAAAGAGATCGGTGATCTCCTTGATCTGACGTTCCGCCTGGGCGACGGTGGGAGAGAGGACGCTCGGAGAAAGATGGAGCGTGCCCCAGACCTCGTCGTCCGTGAAGGGGACGTAAAAGGAACCGCTGCGGCCGATGGCGAGGGAGATTGCCAGCGCATCGGCGACGTTCACCACCGCCGCCTCCGCGGCGGGATGCGCCGAAAGAGGTGCGTGGTGAAATCGCACCAGCGTTTCCAGGGCGCCCGGAATTTTCCAGGTCCTGAGCAGCAGTCCTCCCACCTGGGTATGGTCGAAGTCGAGAACTTCCCGCTCCGCCTCGAAGAGCGGAATGCGTCTCTTCCGGCTCAGCTCCATGGCCTGGGCGAGCTGGCGTGGCCTGCTCCGGGCGAGGACGAGGCGTCCCACATCGTGCAGGAGCCCCGCCACGAAGAGACGTTCCTCCGAGAGCCCCGATTTTTCCCGGGCCAGAATGCGGGAGAAGACGCCGCACGCCACGGAATGCTGCCAGAAGGATTTCATGTCGAACACCGAGGGCGGAATGTTTCGGAAGCAGTGCACTACGGAAATTCCCAGGGCGAGGGTGGAGAGTTCGTTGGTGCCGATGAGGGCCACCGCCCGGGAGATGGACTCGATGCGGGAGGGAAAGCCGTAGAAGGAGCTGTTCACCAGCTTGAGAAGCTTCGCCGTGAGACTCGTGTCCTCGCTCACCACGTCGGCGATGTGGCTTGCGGAACTCCGGGCGTCCTCCAGAACCTCCTGGATGCGGAAATACACGTCCGGAAAGGACGCGAGCTGAACCTCGCCTTCCACCAGCTCCTGAAGAGAAGGTGTTCTTCCGGAGGCACCCCGCGTTTCCTGGGATGGTGCCTCCGGAAGCGATGGTTGCTCCGGAAGCGGGCGTCCCTCCGCGAGGTGTTCCGCCAGACGGAGAAGGCAGAGACGATGTGTCTCCGCAAGAAAGTGCGATTCGGCGACGTTTTGGGGAAAACGCACGGCCAGATGCGCCTCGGCGAGGCGAAGATGCTCGGGACTGAAGCGGGCGATGCTTTGTTCCTCGATCCGTTCCTGGTCGTGTCCCACTACATGTGCCTCGGTGACACCCCAGATCTTGAAAACCTGGATGTTCTTGTCCTTGAGGACCGCTCCCTCGGGAAGAAGAAAGCGTCCGTTCGGAGCGACGACGGGTTTTGCGAGCGTCATGCCCGATTTGAGATCATCCACGTGGACGGTGCCCAAGGTTCGTTCCTCCCCTCGTACGCCTTGCTCGTTCGGAATACTGGAAGGCGCTCTTGCGACAAAGAACGGTGACGAGCAACATTATTATAGAAATTCCGCTTTCACCGCACAAGCGTTCTTCTTCCAGAAAGTATGGAAATGCGGAGCGCCGAGGCGCGTGCGCCCCGTAGGTACGACCATTTCGGCCTTTACAGCGCGCCCGCCAGGGATGCCCAGGCCAGAAGACAATGGAGCGAGACGCCCAGGGGAAGAACGTCGTCGTCCACGTCGAAATGAGGATGGTGATGTGCCTGCGTAAGTCCCTTTGCGGCATTGCCCGTGCCGAGGAACAGAAAGACCCCGGGGATTTTTTCAAGGTACAGGCTCATGTCCTCCGCGGCCATGACGGGAGGAATCTCCAGGACGTTGTCCTCTCCGAAGAGGGGTTTTGCCAGGGCGGCCGCTTTCGCCGCGAGACCGGGGTCGCTCACCGTCGGAGGCAGCACCTCCTTGTAACGGAAATCGGCCTTGCAGCGCATCGTTTCACAGAGCCCCTCCGCGATGCGTCGCATGCGGGCCTGAATGTCCTTTCGCACGTCCCGGTCGAAGGTACGCACGGTCCCCATCATTTCCGCCCTGTCGGGGATGATGTTGAAGGTTATCCCCGCCTCGATCCTGCCCACGGTGAGGACCGCCGTGTCCAGGGGATTGATCTCCCGGCTCACGATGGTCTGCAGCGCTCCGACGAGCAGAGAGGCTGCAACGACGGGATCCACAGCTTGATGGGGAAGTCCTCCGTGTCCGCCTTTGCCTTCGATTGTGCACTCCCATTGATCCGCCGAGGCCATGAGAGGGCCGGTGCGGTAGCCCAGAGTGCCGCTTTCGAGAGGTGACCAGACGTGCAGGCCCGAGATGGTGTCCACTCCGGCCAGAGCGTTTTCGGCGATCATCGCCCGGGCGCCGCTGCGGTGGGGTGACTCCTCCGAAGGCTGGAAGAGCAGGCGTACCCGCCCGGGGAGGTCCTCTTCCATTTCCTTGAGAATCCTGGCCGCGCCGAGGAGCATCGCCACGTGCGCGTCGTGCCCGCAGGCGTGCATGGCTTTGGGGTTCGTCGAGCGATAGGGGCATGTTCCCTCCTCGGTCATGGGAAGGGCATCCATGTCGGCCCTCAGCGCATGGCACCGTCCGGGTTTGTCCGGATTCAGGTCGGCCACGACTCCGGTGGGAAGCCCCGCCGTGCCGATCCGGAGGTGTTCGTAGCCGAAGGAGCGGAGCAATTCCACCACCCTGCGGGTGGTCTCCGTCTCCTCGAAGGAGAGTTCGGGATGGGCGTGGAAATGGTGTCTCCAGGAGGCGATCTCCGGGGCGAGTTCCCGCGCCCGGGCACGGATTCGTTCAAGCACTGTGGAAAACTCCTTTCTGTGGACACGTTCTCTTGTTCTTCTCGAATCGAAGGCACGACACGTTCTTCAACGGCCGGAGTCGGTTGCGCGCATTCTCTCCTCTCCGGAAGAAGGGTGTTTCTCCACTCCGGAGATATTTTTCGGTTATACCACAAAGCGGAAATTTTTCGGACGTCATTCCACCAGGAGTACCCGGCAGTCGTTCAGGTTCGTCCCCGTGGGGCCGAGGCGGAGGAGATCTCCCGCCGCGTCGAGGGCGGCATAGGCGTCGTTGTCCGCAAGGGCCTTCCACGGGTCGATTCCGGCGGTGTACATGCGGGCGAAACTTGCCCCGTCGGTGATGCCTCCGGCGGCGTCGGTGGGGCCGTCCGTGCCGTCCGAGTCGAGGGAGAGCAGGGTGGCTCCGGGGAGGTCCCGGGCCGCGATGGCGAAGGCCAGCGCCGTCTCCTGGTTCGGGCCCCCCCTGCCCTTGCCTCGGAGTGTTACCACCGTCTCACCCCCGGTGAGGACCGCCGCGGGAAGAGGTGCGGGCTTGCCAGAGGCGCGGATTTCACGGGCTACGTCGGCGAGAAAACGTCCCACTTCCCGGGCCTCGCCGGAGACGAAGGTGGAGAGATGCAGCGTGTGCAGCCCGGCCTGTGTGAGGCGGCGGCCGAGATTTTCCAGCAATGCCCGATTGCCCAGCACCACCTCGGTGGTGACGGAGAAAGAGGCGGTGTTTTTTACGGTCTCTTCGAGGGATTCCCGGGGAAAGCCCGGAGTGTCCATGTCTTCCGCGGCGGCGCGGTGCCCCTCCCGAAGCAGGGAGAGCGCTCTTGGAGGAAAAGTTGTCTCCAGATCGTAGTGGCGCAACACATCCAGGGCATCTCCGAAGGTGGTGGGGTCCGCCGAGGTGGGGCCCGACGCGATGGTGTCCACGGGGTCTCCCACCACGTCCGAGACGAGGAGGGAGAGGCAGTTCCTGGGGAAGATATGCCGCAGGAGACCGCCTCCCTTTACGGCGGAGAGATGTTTCCGCACGCAGTTGATCTCCGTGATGGAGGCACCGCAGGTGACGAGAAGACGGTTCGCCGCGTCCAGGTCTTCGAGCGTCAGAGGGGACCTGGGAAGTTCGAAGAGGGCCGAACCGCCCCCGGAGAGGAGGACGATGACGGTGCAGCGGAGCGGAAGGTTTTTCAGGAGGTGAAGCGCTTCTTCTGCGGCGGCGATGGCCCGGGCGTCCGTGATGGGATGCGCGGTCTCGCGGAGCACCAGGGGGGGCGGAGACGGCGGTGCCTCCTGGGGAAAGGAGGCAAGAAGCGTCCAGGGGTGTCCCTTTTCCATGAGGAGTCCTCCATGTCCGTCCTTGGTCACCACCAGTCCTCCCAGGAACAGGTGTTCCGGAAGGAGTTCCGCCATGGCTGCGGCCATCTCCGGGGCCCCTTTGCCGAGGGCGAGGAGAAAATAAGGCGGCTCCTGGAGTATGCCGTTCCACCGGAGCCCCTCGGAGGTGACGGAGGCGCGGTCCGGAAGAGCCCGGGCGAAGGTCATCTCCTTCAGGGAGTCCTGGACCATTTTCAGAAGAAAAGAACGGCGTTCCCGGGGATTCACGGCGGCGCCTCAGGAACGGGTGTCCGGCATGCCTTGGATGACCGCAGGTGCCTCCACGAAGAAGCGCAACCCCGTCGCAAGAGGCCGAAAGCGGTCCCCCAGGCGTTCCTGGAGGCCGATCTGGGCTTTCCAGCCCGTGCAGTGTCCGGCGCTGATCCATTGAGGTTCCAGCTCCGCCAGGGCGGAGGCGGTTTTGGCGACGCACTCGTCGTCGGCCTCCACGAGGTGAAATCCTCCGACGATTCCGACGAGGGCGGAACTGCCGCCGCACTGTACCAATGTGTCCGGCCCCCACAGTCCGAGGGCGTAGCGCGTGGTGTTCACGATGCCCGCGTGACTGCAGGCGGTGAGGACCACGATGCCCCGTCCGCGGATGCATGCCGCAAGAGCCAAGTCGTCCCGCATCGCATCGGGGACCACCGCACCGTTTTCGACGGTGTGAAGTCCTGCGGGGGGGCGCTCGAACCCGGAGACTCTCGGGATTTCCCCCGTGACGACGAGCCCCGGAAGCAGCTGGAGCGGATCGGCCACGGCGAGGAAGACACCTCCGGCGGCGGTGATTTCCGAGAGGCTGTCCTCCGGGGGGACACCGAGAAGCTGGAGCGAAGGGGCCGTGCAGAAGTGGGGGCGGAAGAGTGTGGGATGTCCCACCACGGGGAGGTTTTTCTTTCCCGTGCGGCGGAGCAGGGTCGCGACGCCCTTGGTGTGGTCGTAGTGGCAGTGGGTGAGAATGATCGCGTCGAGTGTGGCGGGGTCGATGCCGAGGCGTTCCATGTTGAAGGCGAGCGCGTCGGGATGCTGTCCCACGTCGAGGAGGCAGCGGAAGCGCGTGCCCTGGCGGGTTGCCTCGACGTACAGGGAAAGTCCGTGCTGCCCGAGCAGGGGGCTTTCGTAGGGAACGGAATCCTCCGCGACGACGGTTACGGAGAGTGAGTCCAGCATGTCTTCGAAGCAGACGAATGTCTTCTCCGCCTGAACACCGTTACCTGTGATCTCCATCATGTTCATCGCACCTCCTTGGTCATGAGCGCGGGTCTGTTTTATCTTCCGCTTCCCCCTGGGTTTACGGAGTGGAGAAGCGGAGAGTTTCCGTGTGTTTCCGTGCGGTCGCTGTGCTGTCTTCGTGCCGACCGGCGGGAGAGAGCAAGGCCACCCTGCCCGCTGGTTGCTGCTTCGGTGTGTTTTTGTCTTCCGCTTCCCCCTGGGTTTACGGAGTTGAGAAGCGGAGAGTTTCCGTGTGTTTCCGTGCTGTCTTCGTGCCGTCCGGCGGGAGAGAGCAAGGCCACCCGGCCCTTGAGCCCGCTTACGAACCGCTCGCGTCCGCTTCGGCCCTCCGGGGACCGTCGCAGAGCCGCCCTCCCTGGCGGCGCTGCGACTCTCCGGGGCGTCCTGCCCCTCCGTCCCCTGCGGTCTCTCGCTTCCACTCGCACGCGGGCCAAAGGGCCTTGGCGGCCTTACCCTCTCCTGCCTCGGTGGCGCGGCATTCCGGAGAGGATGCGAAGAAGATCTCCCCGCCTGGGCGATATGGTGTTCCTTCAGAGGCTCTTTCTCTCTCGGTGGCGCGGCATTCCGGAGAGGGTGCGAAGAAGATCTTCTCCTCTGGGCGGCACGGCGTTCCTCCAGGGTCCGCAGGGGCGAAGCGTTTAGGAAAGAACACCGGGATCGGTGGCCTTCCTGAGGGCCTGGTCCAGGTCTTCGAGAAGATCCCGGGGATCTTCCAAACCGATGGAGAGGCGGATGGTATCCTCCCGCACTCCCGCTGCGGCGAGTTGGGCGCTGTCGAGTTGTGAATGGGTGGTGCTGGCGGGATGAATCACCAGCGAACGGGCGTCGCCTACATTCGCCACCAGGGAGAAGAGTCGAACGGTGTCGATGAAGCGTCGTCCCGCTTCCAATCCACCCTTGACGCCGAAGGTGAAGATCGACCCTGCTCCCTTGGGGAGGTATTTTTCTGCCAGTGACGCATCGGGATGGGAGGAAAGCCCCGGATAGTTCACCCAGGCGACGGCAGGGTGCCGTTCCAGGAATCGGGCCACGGCGAGCGCGTTGCTGCAATGGCGCTCCATGCGGAGCGGGAGTGTCTCGATCCCCTGAAGAATGAGAAAACTGTTGAACGGACTCAGGCAGGCACCGAAATCCCTCAGGACCTGCGTGCGGAGTCGTGCCGCAAAGGCCGCTGCGCCGAAGGTTTCGGTATAGCGCAGATCATGGTAGCTCGGGTCGGGTTCGGAGAGGGAGGGAAACCGTCCGTTGCCCCAGTCGAAACGGCCGCCGTCCACCACGATGCCTGCCATGGAGGTTCCATGTCCGCCGAGGAATTTCGTGGCGGAATGGAGCACGATGTTCGCGCCCCATTCGAGAGAGCGGCAGAGGCAGGGGGGGGCGAAGGTGGCGTCCACGACGAGAGGAACGCCGCATTCGGCGGCGATGTCGCCCACGGCCTGAATGTCCAGCACCTGCGCGTCGGGATTGCCGATGACCTCGCCGTAGAAGGCTTTTGTCCTCGGGGTTACGGCTTTTCGGAAATTTTCCGGGTTCCGGGAGTCGACGAACGTAACGGTGATGCCGTATCGCGGAAGCGTGGCGGCAAAGAGGTTCGCCGTTCCGCCGTAGAGGGCGGAAGAGGAGACGATCTCGTCGCCCGCGCCCGCGATATTCAGGATGGCACCGCTTACGGCGGCGTGTCCCGAGGCGAAGGCCACCGCCGCAACGCCGCCTTCCAGTGCCGCCATGCGTTTTTCCAGCACTTCCGTGGTGGGGTTGCCGATGCGGGTGTAGATATTTCCCTCCTCTTCGAGAGCAAAAAGGCTTGCCGCATGAGCGGCACTTTTGAATCGATACGCCGTGGTCTGATAAATAGGCACCGTGCGGGAGAGTGTCGCCGCATCGGGTTCGTATCCAGCGTGGATGGCCAGGGAATCGAAACGGAGTGTTTCAGGAAGACCGTCGTTTCGGGACATTTTTTCGCCTCCTCGGTGTTGTTGAACCGATTGTTTCCTGTTGCGATATCACTCTATCCGGAGTGGCGAAAAAACACAACGATACGACAGATCCGCCGAACGCCGGAGTTCCTGGTGACGAGTATTTTAGAGGGGAGTGCTCATGAATTTAGGAACTTCTGGATAAGGCTGCATCAGCCCCGCAGGACGCCTTGCAGAGCCTGATGCGACCCGAGTCAAGGGAAAGCGACGAAAGGTCTTTATTCAGAGCTTCCTTTAGCGAAGGGGTTTTTACGGGAGAGAACCTTGTGGGCCGAACAAGCGGAATTCCTTGTGAGGGTGAGATAAGGGCGGACAAGGGATGGTCTTCGAAGATCCTTTGGCCCGCGTGCGAGCGGAAGCGAGAGACCGCAGGGGACGGAGGGGCAGGATGCCCCGGAGAGTCGCAGCGCCGCCAGGGAGGGCGGCTCTGCGACGGTCCCCGGAGGGCCGAAGCGGACGCGAGCGATTCGTAAGCGGGCTCAAGGTCTGAGAAGAGCACCCGCCGTCCGCCGGGAGGGCGAAACGGCACTTTCTTCGTGCAGAAAGCGCATGTTCTCCCGGAGGTTGGAGGCGCCATTGTGCGGAATGCCCGGAACACCCCGGACGACCGTAAGCACCCGTCGTCCCGCCGGGAGGGCGAAACGAAACTTTCTTCGTGCAGAAATCGCATGTTCTCCCGGAGGTTGGAGGCGCCATTGTGCGGAATGCCCGGAACACCCCGGACGGCCGTAAGCACCCGCCGTCCGCCGGGAGGGCGCAATGTGGGGAATTGGCGACTTCAGCCGTGGTGCTGTGTTTCCTGTTCCTGCTTGAGGCGACTCTTCAGATCCTCGCCGCGCAGCGCATAATAGGTCCGTTCGGCCATGTTCGTGGCGTGGTCTCCGATGCGGGCCAGATGGTGGGTGATCCACAGGAGCCCCGCCGCACCCCGGAGAGACGTCGCGTCGCCTCCGAAACGGGTTGCCATGAGAAAAAACAGTTCCTCCGAGACCATCTCCTTCAGTCTGTCCAGTTCGGCGTCGCGGCGACACACCTCCTCCGCGAGGGATGAATCTCCCTCGCGAGCGGCCTTGAGTGCGTCCCGAACCATGGCGACACAGATGTCCTTCATCCGGGGGATGTCCACCAGCGGCTTCACCAGAGGTGCCCGGTTCAGGACCTTGGCCTTTTCCGCGATGTTCACCGCCTGGTCGCCGATGCGCTCCAGATCGGCAATGCTCTTGAGCACCGCGAAGACGAAGCGCAGATCCTCCCGAACGGGTTGTCTGAGTGCGATCGAGGCGAGACACTCCTGATCGATGCGATGTTCCAGCTCGTCCACCGCGTCATCGCCGGAGATCACCTTGTCGCACCGCGCATCGTCCTGCGCCTGAAGCGCGTGCACCG
This sequence comes from Aminiphilus sp., assembly GCF_029975095.1. Classification (NCBI taxonomy): domain Bacteria; kingdom Thermotogati; phylum Synergistota; class Synergistia; order Synergistales; family Aminiphilaceae; genus Aminiphilus; species Aminiphilus sp. The sequence goes on along the minus strand of NZ_JARKPW010000123.1, from coordinate 22,460 downwards.
CCTCCTCCACCGCAGTGACGGCCAACTCCCCCATCTCCGCCACCAGGGCGAGGATGCGCTCCCGGTCCGCTCCGTAGAGCAAAGATTCCACCTGTGCCATCGGATCGTTTCGCATCTCTCGCCTCTCCATGGAACATCCCTCCCGCTCCATTTCCGTTCTGCGACGGGCCATCGGGAAAAACTTTCTCCGTCCAGTGCTGTCCCGGCCTCACCGGCGCGTCGCACCCGGAGCGCACGCATAAATACCCCCCTTGGAGAGCCCGGAACGGCGAGGTGTTGGGGAAACGCTGTCCGAACGTTCTCAGAGAGGTTCGTTTTCTCCGTTCTTCCGGCTCGGAAGACGTTCTTCGTTCTGTTCCGCCCTGGCCACCTGCGTCGCCGATCCGGCGATCCGTCCCGCAAGAAAAAGATACTCCAGAAGCGCCGTCGTTTCTCCCGCCGTGCCCTGTTCCCTGCCCGCCAGGGAGCGGCGGAGCAGTTCCGCCTGTTTCTCCAGTGCTTCCTTCTGTCCTTGGGCTTCTCTGGACGAAGCGGTGTCGCCCAGCACGAAGGCGCGGAGAGAGAGGCGCAGCACATCCTGAAGCAGTTCCTCCAGTTTTCTCCATCGGGCGTCCTCGGAGAGCATGGGGCGCAGAGGGGCGAAAGAGCCCTGCCAGAAGAGAAAGAACCCTTGGGCGAGCAGGTCCGTCAATCCCTTGAGGGCGATCATGGCGTAGGAGGTGCGGGCCTGGTCGGCGAGGAGCCCCGCATCGTTTCCGGGGGAGGCGACGCGGAAGGTGTAATCCAGGCAGGTTTCTCCCAGGGCTGTGACGCCTTCCCGGAGCTGCAGGACCTCCTTTCGGGCCGGTCCGTCCCGAAAGAGGAGCAGGGAGAATCCCTCCAGGGCGCTCGCCAGGCGAGTCATCTCCTTCTTCAGCAGAAAAAGGGCGAGTTGGGGAAAGTCCACAAGATCGTCGTTGAGATAAAGCGGTTCGCCGATTCGGGTGACTCCCCCCCGGAAGAGGCGGGTCGTCCGCGCCTCCAGCCGTTCCGAGAAGGGAAAGAGCAACAGGGCGTTGAGCCAGGCCACTCCCATCTGGGTCGTCACGAGGGCGGCTTTCGTCCCTCCGCCCTCCGCGAGATGTCCCAGAAAAGGCGCCGCCGCGACGGCCGCTCCGGTGCCCGCCAGCTTGTAGAGAAACGTTGCGGCGCCGAGGCGGCGGGCGTTGGTCTTGCCTCCGAGGGAGGCCAGGAGAATCGTTCCGGTGGAGCCGAGATGCGCTCCCAGGACCACCGGGAGAGCCGCGGAGGTCTCCAGCACACCCGATCCGGCCAGGGCGAGGGCCAGGGCCATCACGGCGGAGCTGCTCTGGAGCAGTGTCGTGAGCGCCATCGCGACGATGCCGAGCGTCAGTGGATTGCCCGCGGCGGCGGCGAGGAGGCGGAGCGTTTCCGGATCCGCCGTCAGGGGGCCCACACCGAGCTTCAGCAGGAACATGCCCGTGAGCAGGAGGGCGATGCTCCGGAGCAGGCCGCTCCATTTCTCCAGGATTCCTCCACCGCTCAGGTGCGATCCTATCAGAGAAAGAGCCAAAAGCAGCGGAGCGAAGGTGACGATCTCCAGGGAGAGGAGGAGCGTCACGAAGGTGGCTCCGGCGCTGGCGCCCATCATGACCACCACCGCGCCGCCCAGGGAGAGAAGCCCCGCGTCGGTCATGCCCAGGGCGAAGGAAGTGGCCACGGAGCTGCTTTGGGCCGCGGCGGAGAGCAGGACTCCGAAGAGAAAGGACGCGGGTTTCCGCCGCGACAGAGCGGCCATGTAGGCTTTCGCCCGTCCGCCGAATCCCTGTCGGAAGCTTCGGGTGCATTCCTCCACGCCGTAGAGGAACAGGGCGAGCCCCCCGACGATTTCGAGAATCCAAAGGACCCGATCCCCCATGGTGTGCGCCTTTTTCGAAAGGTGCGGCCGGTCAGGCCGATGCCTTTGCTCTGCGGGGCTTCCGGAAGGCGGGAATGAGGAGCGCCGCGATGAGGAGCCAGAGGAGCAGGCACAGAGGGCGCTCGAAGAAGATGCGCCAGGAGCCGTCGGACATGATGAGGGACTGGCCGAAGCCGAGTTCCGCGATGGGGCCGAGGATGAGCCCCAGCACCAGCGCGCCCAGGGAGAACCCCGCCCGGTCGAGAAAGTACCCCGTCGCGCCGAAGGCCAGCATGAGCCACACGTCGAAGAGGGCGTTGTTGATGGCGTAGCTCCCCACCACGGAGAGAACGGCGATGGCGGGGATGAGGAGCGCGTTGGGAAGCCGTACCACCCTCGCGAAGAGGGGAGCGCAGGTGAGCCCCAGTACGAGGAAGAGCACGTTCGCCAGAAAGAGGGAGAGGATGAAGCCGTAGGTGACGGCTCCGAAGCGGGTGAAGAGCTCCGGTCCGGGAATGAGTCCGTGGATCAGGAGGCCTCCCATGAGGGCCGCCGCCACGGAGTTGCCGGGAATGCCCAGGGTGAGCAGCGGAATGAGAGAGCCTCCGACGCATCCGTTGTTCGCGCTCTCCGCTGCGGCCACGCCGACGGGATTTCCCTTGCCGAAGGTCTCCGGCTTCGGAGAGAGCTGCTTGGCCACGTTGTAGGAGATGAAGGCCGAGATGGTGGCGCCTGCGCCGGGGAGCATTCCCACGAGGGTCCCGATCAGGCCGCCCCGGAGGATGGTCGGGGCCAACCCCTTGGGGAGCGGTTCCCGCTTCAGGGTGGCCGGGTCCGCTCCCACCTCCTGGAGAATGCGGCTTTCCGCGGTAAGTTCCAGGATCTGGCTCACCGAGAAGAGGCCGATGAGGGCGGGCATGAAGGAGATGCCGTCGTAGAGTTCCACCACGCCGAAAGAGAAGCGGAGGTACCCCGACAGGGGGTCCATGCCCACCGTGGCGAGGAGGAGCCCCAGGACACCCGAGAGAAGCCCCTTGACCATGTTTCCTTTCGTGAGGGTGACGATGCTCGCCAGCCCCATGATGGAGAGGAGAAAATACTCCGGCGCGCCGAAGCGCAGGGAGAACCGCGCCAGCGCAGGAGCGAGGAGGAGCAGTGCCGCCGTGGAGAGCATGCCGCCCCAGAAGCTTGCTACCGTGGCCACCGCGAGGGCCATGCCTCCCTTGCCCTGGCGCGCCAGGGGATAGCCGTCGAAGGATGTCGCCGCCGCCGCGGGCGTGCCCGGCGTGGAAAGGAGAATCGCCGAAATGGCTCCTCCGTACATGCCGCCGCTGTAGACACCTCCCATGAGCGCCAATCCCGCCGCGGGATTCATGCCGAAGGTGACGGGAATGAGAAGCGCCACCGCCATGGTGGCGGTGAGCCCCGGAATGGCCCCCACGAGAATGCCGCCGATGGTGCCCGTGAAGACCGCAAGCAGCACCGAGGGCTCCAGAAGGGTCGTCAGGGCGGGAAGGAGCTGCTCCGTCACGGCGCGGTCACCCCCAGGGCCCGCCGGGGACGGGCACGGCGAGAAACCGGACGAAGACCAGCCAGATGAAGGCGAGCAGCCCCGCCGTTCCCCCCAGGAGGAGAAGTGGTTTTCGGAAGCCGAGGAACCAGCCGAGGCAGAGCATGAAGAGGAAGCTCGCGGGGAAAAAACCGAGGTGAGGCGTGATCCATGCATAGCAGAGCATGGCGAGGAGCGTGCCGAGGAAGAGGCGTGGTGCGCGGATCCATTCCACGGAGGCGGAGGCAGCCTTCTCCGCTGCCCTTCGGGAGCGGAGAAGGCTTTGAGACACCAGAAGGAGCGAGAGCAGGCCGAGGACGAGCGAGAGAAAGTACAGATAGCGCACCGCCGCATCGGCGCGCTCGGGAAAGCCCGTTGCCGCCAGGGCGACCGTCGCCGCCAGCGCCAGGCCGGCTGCTCCGAAAAGTCCGTCCGACGTGGTGCGCCTCATGCGGAGCGCCTACCAGGGTTCCTTCTCGAAGGCCTTGTCCGTCACGGTGAGGAGTTCCTCCAGATACGCCTTGTAGGCGGGGCCGTCCAGGACGTTCATCTCGAGCTGCTCCTTCGCCGCCGCCTGAAATTCCGCGTCGTCCAGCACCTTCCGGAAGGTTTCGTCGAGGGCCTTGAGGACTTCCTCGGAGACGCCCGCGGGAGCCGCAAATCCCCGGGAGGAGTCGGAGATCACCCGGTAGCCCTGTTCCAGGCAGGTGGGAACGTCCGGAAGCTCCGCGGTCCGCTCCGGCGTCATGATGCCGAGGATGCGGATCTCGCCGCTCTGGAAGTTGGGCTTGATCTGGGACCAGTTCATGAAGCCCACGTCCACGTGTCCGCCGAGCACCGCCGCCTTCTGTCCCGAGGAGCCTTTTTCGGGAACGCTCTTGATCTCGATTCCCGCCGCCTCGTTGAGCTGCGTCAGGGCGAAGAAGTCATCTCCGCCGGGGCCGGAGGTGGAACCGTTGAGCTTCTTCTCCTTCGCCGCCGTCACCAGATCCTCCAGGGTTTTGAAGGGGCTTGCGGCGTTCACTACGACCACGCCGGGATCGGACACGAAGTTGAAGAGAGGGACGAAGTCCTCAAGGGTGTATTTTGCCCGCTTGGCGGAAATGTGGGCCGCCACGTGGGGGGTGTAGAGCGTGCCGATGGTATAGCCGTCTTTTTTTGCGCGGGCAAGAGCCTCGAAACCGATCTGGCCTCCCGCGCCGGGGCGGTTTTCGATGACGAAGGGCTGGGGAAAGTATTTTTCCGCGAACTTCGCGAAGAGGCGCGCCATGGTATCCGTTCCGCCCCCGGGCTCGGAGGCCACGATGAGCGTCACGGGCTTCTCCGGATAGGCTCCGAAGGCCGCAAAAGGCAGGGAAAGGAGAAACGCCGCCACCGCACACCACAGAAAAGTTCTTTTCATGGACTGACTCCTCCTCAACGTGTATTCAGGGACATCCGCCCGCAAGAGGACGGGGTACTCCAGTTCCCATTCTAGCACGTGTGCAACAGCTCTGTAACAAACGCTTCCGGAATGGTTTTCCGCGAGGTTGTCTCTCCCCGCACAGGCCGGAGGGAAGGCGTGTTCCCAAAAAGAGACGGCAAAGAATGTGATGAGTGGTCATGTGTTCAATATACATTTAGTCGGACTAAAGACAAATGTTCAACGGGAGAAATTGCCTTTTCTGGAGCGATGGGGTATGGTAGGCGTCGGACTGTCCGGAATATGCCGAGATCAAGAGAAAGTGAAGAGATTACAGAATTTCATCCATTTCGGAAGGACATCCTCTCAGGATGTTTCTTGCGCGAGGGTGGAGAAGACGATAATGAGGACGCGTCTCCCGGCCGTTGCGAGCCGGAAACGCAGAAGGGGGGAAGAGTTTGACTCGTTTTCTGCTCAATCGATTCATCTCAGTGCTGTTGACCATCTGGGCCGTGGTGACCGTCACGTTTCTCATGATGCACGCGGTGCCGGGGGGACCCTTTCAGTTGGAAAAGCAGCTTCCCGACGCGGTGATCAAGGCCCTGGAGGCCAAGTACCACCTGGACGACCCCCTTCCGAAGCAGTATGTGGATTATCTCAAGGGCATTCTTACCTGGGATCTCGGCCCATCCTTCCAGAAAGTCGGCGTCTCCGTGGAGGAAATGATAGGTCAGAGTTTTCCCGTGTCCATGAAGGTCGGTCTCCTCGCCGTGGGGGTGGTACTTCTTTTTGGTATTCCCCTGGGGGTGCTCGCGGCGGTCCGGAGCGGGCGTGCCTCGGACCAGTTCATCCGCTTTCTCGCCACGCTGGGGCAGACCATTCCGAGTTTCGTTCTGGCGACGCTGCTCATCTACGTCTTCAGCGCAAGGTTGAACTGGTTTCCCTCCTTCGGCCTCCGAACCTGGAAACATTACGTGCTTCCCGTGATCGCCCTCGGAGGATACTCTCTTTCCTTCGTTCTCCGCCTTACCCGTTCGAGCATGCTCGAGGTGCTCCAACAGGACTACATCCGCACCGCCCGGGCAAAGGGCGTCTCGGAATTCTCCATCGTCTTCCGCCACGCTCTCCGGAATGCCCTCATTCCCGTGGTCACTTACATCGGCCCTCTCATCGCCTCCATCATCACCGGGTCCTTCGTGGTGGAGAAGATCTTCGCCATTCCCGGCATGGGGAAATTCTTCGTGGAGAGCGTCACGAACCGGGACTATACGGTGCTCATGGGGCTCACCCTGTTCCAGTCCATCATTCTCTGCGTCGCGATCCTTGCGGTGGATCTCCTCTACGGATTTCTCGATCCCCGGATCAAGGTCGGCAAGTGAGGAGGTTCTGATCCATGACCACACCATATCCGGAATGCACTTCAGACATGACGGAGGGAGGGGCGCTCTCCCCCGAGCTGTGGGAGCCCATCCCCGCCGTGGAACAGCAGGGGGAGCACATCAGCCGCCCCAGTCTCACCTATCTCCAGGACGCATGGCGCCGCTTTCGCCGCAATCCCACGGCGCTCATCGGCCTTGTGCTTTTGGCGCTCATCTTCGCCTTCGCCATCTTCGGTCCGATCCTGTCGAGCCATTCCTACCGGGAGCAGAATCTGAACCGGGCCTATGAATCTCCGAGCGCCGAGCACTGGTTCGGCACGGACGCTCACGGCAGGGACCTCTTCGTCCGGGTCATGATGGGCGGGCGCATCTCCCTGCTGGTGGGGATCATCGCCACGGCGACGAGCTGTGTCATCGGCGTTCTCTACGGTGGTTTCTCGGGGTACATGGGAGGACGCTGGGACAACATTCTCATGCGTCTCGTGGACATCGCCTCCACTATTCCCCTCGTGCTCTACTCGATCCTCCTCATGGTGCTCCTCGGCACGGGGTTGCACAACATTTTCATCGCCCTGGGACTGGTGTACTGGGTGGGAATGGTGCGCATCGTCCGCGGCCAGGTCCTTGCCCTGAAGGAGCAGGAGTTCGTCCTCGCCGCTCGTGTCCTCGGCGCGGGAACGTGGCGTCTCCTCACGCGGCACCTCATTCCCAACGCCATGGGGCCGATTCTCGTGACGGCCACCATGATGATTCCCGGAGCGATCTTCACCGAGTCCTTCCTGAGCTTCATCGGCATCGGCATTTCCGCGCCCATGGCATCCTGGGGCTCGCTCTGCTCGGACGCGCTGGGGGGGTTGCGCTCCTATCCCTACCAGCTCTTTTTTCCTGCGGCATCCATCTGCATCACCATGCTGGGGTTCAACTTCGTCGGCGACGGGCTCCGTGACGCCCTCGACCCGCGGCTGCGGAAGTAGGGGAGGAGACGGGCGATGATCGGAACGGAAAAAAAACAGACCGCCGGGTCGTATCCCCCTGAAGACCGCTCCGTTGCCGCCGGGAAAATGGAAACGGCGGAGCTGTTGCGGGTCGAAAATCTGTACACCTCCTTCTTCACCCACGTGGGAGAGGTGAAGGCTCTGCGGGGCATCGACTTCTCCCTGAAAGAGGGAGAGGCTTTCGGCATCGTGGGCGAATCGGGAAGCGGCAAGAGCGTCACCTCCCTGTCGATTCTGCGCCTTCTCCCCTATCCCGGGCGGGTCACGGCGGGGCGGGTGCTTTTTCGGGGCGAGGATCTGCTCGCCAAGAGCGAGCGGGAGATGCGCTCCCTCCGAGGAGACGACCTGACCATGATCTTTCAGGATCCCATGACCTCCCTGAATCCTGTGTTCACCGTGGGGGAGCAGATCGTGGAGGTGCTGCGTCTCCACCGGAAAATCTCGAAGAAAGAGGCCTGGGAGCGCGCCGTGGAGGGATTGCGCCTCGTGGGCATTCCCTCGCCGGAGAAACGGGTCCGGGACTACCCTCATCAGTTCAGCGGCGGTATGCGCCAGCGGGCCATGATCGCCATGTCCCTGGCCTGCGAGCCCGCCCTGCTCATCGCCGACGAGCCTACCACGGCGCTGGACGTGACCATTCAGGCCCAGATGCTGGACCTCATGAACGATCTCCGGGCGAAGATCCGCACCGCCATCATCCTCATCACCCATGATCTCGGCGTGGTCTCCGAAGTGTGCTCGCGCATCCTCGTCATGTACGGTGGTCAGGTCATGGAAGAGGCCGCGTCGGAGGAGCTCTTCGCGACGCCGCTGCACCCCTACACGGTGGGACTGCTGCGGGCGCTTCCCGGCTATTCCCGCCGGGGGAACGCGGAACATCGACTGGTGCCGATTCCAGGAACGCCGCCGGACCTGCTGCATCCTCCCCGGGGATGTCCCTTTGTGGAGCGCTGCCCTCTGGCACTGCGCGTCTGCCGGGAGCGCCCGCCCCATTTCTCCAGTCCCGGGCCGGGGCGCCGCGTCGCCTGCTGGCTCCACGACGCGGGAGCGCCCGCATCCGCCCGGGAGCGGCTCTTCGCCGCCCGGGAAGGTCGCTCGTCACCGGAAAAGGAGGCTGTCCGATGAGCGTCGTCGAAACGAAGGCGAGGGAAAACGTTCCGTCCGTACCTTTGGAACGCCCGCTTCTCGAAGTGAAGGGTCTGGTCAAGCATTTCTCCGTGGAGAAGGAGGGATGGTTCGAACGGCCTCGGGTGCTCCGCGCCGTGGACGGGGTGGATTTCTTCATCCGCCGGGGGGAGACCCTCGGTCTGGTGGGGGAATCCGGGTGCGGCAAGTCCACCACGGGAAGGGCGATCGTACGCCTCTACGAGCCCACCGCGGGGGAGGTGCTCTTCGACGGCGTGAACGTGGCGGCCTTGTCCGAAGAGCAGTTCAAGCCCTATCGGCGGCGCATGCAGATGATCTTCCAGGATCCCTACGCGTCCCTCAATCCTCGCATGACCGTGGGGGACATCATCGGGGAGTCTCTGGACATCCACGGTCTCGCCAAGGGGCAGGAGCGCCTCGAACGCATTCACGACCTGCTCTGTCGGGTGGGGCTCAATCCGGACCACGCCATGCGCTATCCCCACGAATTCAGCGGCGGCCAGCGCCAGCGCATCGGCATCGCCCGGGCCCTCGCGGTGGATCCCGAATTCATCGTCTGCGACGAGCCCATCTCCGCCCTGGACGTGTCCATCCAGGCCCAGGTGGTGAACATGCTGGAGGATTTGCGGGAGCAGTTCGGCCTGACCTATCTCTTCATCGCCCACGATCTCTCCATGGTGCGACACCTGTCGGACCGCGTGGGAGTGATGTATCTGGGGCGGCTCGTGGAGGTGGCGGAAAAGGAGGAACTCTACCGGAATCCCCAGCACCCCTACACCCAGGCGCTGCTCTCGGCCATTCCCGTCATCGGCGGCGGAGGGCGGGAAAAGAGACGCATCGTCCTTGAGGGGGACGTGCCGAGCCCTCTCGATCCGCCTTCGGGGTGCGCCTTCCGGACGCGATGCCGCTACGCGGAACCTCGGTGTGCGGAGATGCCTCCGCCGGGGCTTGCGGAGATCGCATCCCTGCACTACGTGGCATGTTGGAAAGTCTCGTCATAGACATTCCTGGAAACGGTCGTGTCGTGGGGAGAGATATGCGGGAGAGGAAGCCCGCAGAAGGTTCGGCAGCGAAGGGGGGGACGCTCGTCTCGCGAAATTCCAGACCCGAAGGTTTGCGAAAGGGAGTTGCAGCGGCATCAGAAGACCTTTGCAGGGAGGGAACATGAGATGAAAAGATCCGTAGTTCTGTTGCTCCTCGTCGCCCTGATCGGCCTGTGCGTGGCGGCGCTTCCCGCGGCTGCGGCGGAGCAGGTGATGCGTTACAATCTGGCTCGTGAGCCCAAGACGCTCGACCCTGTTCTGAACGGCGACCTCATCGGCGGCTTCGTCATCGACCACTGCTTCGAGGGACTTCTCCGGGACCGGAACGGCGAACTCGTGCCGGGTATGGCCGAATCCTGGAGCGTCTCCGAGGACGGCAAGACCTACACCTTCAAGCTCCGTGACGCCAAGTGGTCCGACGGCAAGCCCGTCCGAGCCCAGGATTTCGAATATTCCTGGCGGCGTTCCCTCGATCCCAAGGTCGGCTCCGGCTACGCCTTCATCTTCTACTACATCAAGGGCGGCGAGGCCTTCTACAAGGGAGAGGGCAAGGCGGAGGACATCGCCATCTCCTGCCCGGACGACAAGACGCTCGTGGTGACCCTGGAGAACCCCACCGCCTACTTCCTCGACCTCGTGGCCTTCATGGTCTTCATGCCCGTTCGGGAGGACATTGTGGAGAAGGCCCCCGACAACTGGGCCCGCAAAGTGGAGACCTACATCTGCAACGGTCCCTACAAGATGACCACCTTCCAGCCCGACCTGGTGGTGCTCGAAAAGAACCCCGAGTACTGGGACGCGGCGAACGTGAAGCTGCCCCGGATCGATGCGGTGGTCATCCCAGAGCACTCTACGGAGCTCACGGCCTTCGAGAACGGCGAGCTGGACATCATGGAGAACATTCCCCTTCAGGAGTTGCCCCGGGTCTCCAAGATGGAGGGATACGTGGCCTATCCGCGTATCGTCTCCTTCTTCTACACGGTGAATACCACCCGGAAGCCCTTCGACGACGTGCGGGTCCGCAAGGCCCTCGCCCTGGCCATCGACCGCAAGGCCATCGTGGAGAAGGTGCGCCAGAGTTCCGAAATTCCCGCCTGCGGTCTCGTCCCCGAGGGGCTGAAGGACAGCACGGGCAAGGATTTCAGCCAGACCTCGGGATGTTTCGGCCTGGACCCCGAGGGGAAGGCCAAGCCCGAAGAAGCGAAGAAGCTCCTCGCCGAGGCGGGCTATCCCGACGGCAAGGGATTCCCCAAGTTCACCCTTTTCTACAACACCAGCGAAGAGCACAAAGGCCTTGCCGAGGCCGTGCAGGAAATGTGGCGGAAGAATCTGGGCATCGACGTGGAGCTGGGGAACCAGGAGTGGCAGGTCTATGCCAGCACACGCCGGGAGGGCAACTACGACGTCGGTCGCGGCAACTGGTGGGGTGACTATCCCGATCCCATGACCTTCCTCGAAATGTTCACCACCGGTGCAGGGACCAACTGGCCCCGCTGGAGCAACCCCGAATATGACGCGCTGATCAAGAAGATCCGCGAGGTCACCGGAGCGGAGCGCGACGAGGCCATGTACAAGGCCCATGCGCTCTTCATGGAGGACATGCCCATCCTGCCCCTGTTCTACCCCGTGGACGACAGCGTGATTCGTCCCTACGTGAAGGGACTGGAGCGGACCAAGATGGGTTCCTGGTACATGGGGAACGTCGTTCTCGAAGACCACTGATTTTTTGGTCGAACGTCGTTGTTGCGGAGCGTCCGGCGGACATCGCCGGGCGCTCCGGCTTTGCCGCCCCGGCGGAAAGGCAATGCTCGCCCCTCTGTCAGAGGGCGAGGGAGGAGACGGAACGAACATGGCCATGGACTGGAAATCGATTGAAGAGCGCTGTACCGCCTGCGGCGGCACCGTCGCGATACTGTTGCGGCATTACGGAACGGGCAGGACGCTTTTCTGCCGGAACGTCGACAGAGAGATGCCCGCGGCGAGCACCATCAAGGTCCTCCTCCTCGCTGCCCTTCTCGAAGAGGGCATTTCCTGGGAGGAGACGCTTGCACCTCGGGAGGAGGAGAAGGTTCCCTACAGCCTCGTGTCGCTTCTGGACAACCCCGTCTGGTCCGTGGGAGACCTGGCGCGGCTCATGATTTTCGACAGTGACAACACCGCCACGAATCTCCTCCTGGACCGCCTGGGAATGGACCGGGTGAACCGGGCCGGGCGGGCACTTGGGCTCCGGGGAACGCAGTTCCGGCGGAAAATGATGGATTTCGATGCGGCCCGTCAGGGCCGTGAGAACGTCACCACCCTGGCGGATCAGGCACTGCTCTACGAGACGCTTTTCGCCGTTTCCCGGGGACTTGCCCTGCCGGACGCGATGTCCTCCTCCGGTTCGAACGCCTTTTCTGGGCGGAGCAGCATCCCCTGGGGCGGAAGAGAGGGAGCGCGGAAGGCGCTGGAGATCCTGCTCCGCGTCCGGTCGGATTCCATGCTCCTCCGTTATTTCACCGAGGAGGAATGTCTTCTCGCGCACAAACCCGGCGGGCTGCCCTATGTGCGGCACGATGCGGGAATCTTCTTCCCCGGCGCGACGGTCGCGTCCGCCTGCGGCGACGTGCCGGGCGGGAACGCTCCCGAGGATGCCTATTTCTTCGGCGTGTTCACCACGGGCATGCCCGAACCGGAGGCGAAGGAACTCATCGGGCGCCTGTCCCGCTACGTTTACGAAACGAGAAAGGAGTGGCTCCATGCGTGACGCGGTGGTCACCGTTCCCATCTGTCCCCTCTTTCTGGAACCCCGGGAGGGAAGCGAACTTGCCGACGAAGTGCTCTACGGCATGGTCGTCACCGTGCTCGGAGAGGAAAAGGGGTGGCTCCGGTTCCGGACCCGCTACCGCTACGAAGGATTCGCCCGCCCGGGTGCTCTCGGCGAGGGTGACGTCCTCCCGTGGGAGACCGGGGCCCGTTCGGTGGTGATCCGTCCCTTTGCGGACGTGCTCTCCGAGCCCTCCTACCGCAGTTCGGTGCTTGTGACCCTTCCCCGGGGGGCGTCGCTCGTCGGCGGAGTCGCCGCCGGAGAGGACGCCGCGTGGTGCTCCGTCACCCTGGCGGACGGAAGGGAAGGATTCGTCCGGGCCTGCGCGCTGCGCCCGGCTCGAAACTGGAACGAGGAGGGCGAGGAGTGCACCCGGAGGCATCTCGCGGAGGATGCCCTCGCCTATCTGGGGACCCAGTATCGCTGGGGAGGCAAGACGCCCCAGGGGATCGACTGCTCCGGACTCTGCTCCATGACGTATCTTCTGAACGGCCTTGTCATCTATCGCGACGCCTCCATCAAGGAGGGGTTCCCCGTGCGCTCCATCGCCGCCGAGGCCGCTCGGAAGGGAGATCTTCTCTTCTGGCCCGGACATATCGGTCTCTACCTCGGAGACGGACGGTACGTGCATTCCACGGGCAAGTCCGGAGGCGTCCTGGAAAATTCCCTCCGTCCGGAGGATCCGGACTACCGGGACGATCTGGCGCACTCCATCACCGCCTGGGGGAGCGTTTTTTAACCGTTTTCGGGGAAACGTGTCCGAACCTCTCCCGGGGCGTTCCGGAATTTCTGCGGTGCGAAGGAATGCTTCCGGGCTTCGTCGGGAACGTGAAGGCGTGTCCGTGCCCGGAACCTGAAGAGATCTGTTCAAGGCGTCCTTCGGGACGCTTTTTCTTTTGTGCGAAAGCACGGGTGTTCCGGGGATTCCTTTTGGTATTATTTTGAATACATTTTATTTCCGTCGGTGAAACTTTCTGAAATGGGTAGATTGTTTTCGTGTCTGTTAGAATGGAGAGAAGAATCGTGTGGAGTGGACCACCGGTGACCGCGTGCGCGACGAAACGCCGGGAGTTCTCTTGCGGCGCGTTTGTATCGGTCGGAGCGGAAGGACCGTTTGTTTCGGGAGAGGTGGGGTTCGAAGGCGAAGAAAAACGGTGGTGACGGGACATGTGACACGGAGAGATCGCATCGGAGGAACGCAGAGGAACGCGAGGCGGCAAAGAAGGTTTTCATTTTCATCGGGACACGAAGCGACCAGAGAGGGAAGAGCGCGTCGCTTCGCCGTGGTCCCTGAACATGTGCTGTGCAGGGGCCGCCGGAACGGGGAGCGACGAGGAGGGAACGGCGCGATCATGAAGCAGGAACAGGAGCGGATGTGTCTTTCTTCCCGGATTCTGGACACGACGGAGACCTTGGGCCTGAAACTGCAGCAGACGCTCTGGGTCAGCAAGGAACAGGCCAAGGCGGCGGAGCAGCTCCGCAGGGTCGCGGCTGCCACGCGAGAGCGCATTGAAACCTACGCGCCGCGGGTGGAGCGGATCATCGGCGAGGTGCAGAATCTGGCCGCCCAGAGCGAGGAATTGGGCGCCATCGGTTCGGAACTCTCCACCCGGGAGGAGCGGACCAGGAACGACGTCCTGAACGCGGTGGGGTCCATCCGTTCCCTCCGGGAGGAGCTGGGGCGGGTTCGGGAGGTGGCTCAGGCCAATGGCGCTCTGGTGCAGGAGCTGCTCGCCGCCACGCAGGGCGTGGTGACGTTGCTGGAGCGGATCGGCAGGATCACGCGACAGACCCAGCTTTTGGCCCTGAACGCCGCCATCGAGGCCGCCCGGGCCGGGGACGCGGGGCGAGGCTTCGGCGTGGTGGCCTCCGAGGTCGGCAAGCTCGCCGTCTCCACTCAGAGCGTCGCCGGGGAGATCGACCGAGCCGTGGCGGACATGCGGATCCGCCTGACCCAGGTGGTGGAGGGCATGGCGAGAGAGCGGGATGCCATCGACCAGGGGAACGCCGGAACGGAGGACGCCGTCCGCGTCATCGGCGGTGCCGGGGAATCCGTGATCGCTCTGGGAGAGCGCTTCCGCGATCTGGTGGGCATCGTGGAGGAGCAGGCCCGGGCGGCGGAGGTCATCGCCGCGGAGACCCATGTCATCGGCAGCGACACCGAGCAGGTGATCGGCGAGGTGAGCCACCTCGGCGAGGCTCTGACGAAAGAAGCTCAGTCCGCGGAGCAGTTCGCCGCCACCATGGGAGAGATGTCCCGGGAGGTGTTGGAACTCCAGTTCGAAACCGCCAGAAATCGCCCCGGGGATGAACTGTGGGTGGGTTTCACTCCCTTCGCGGAGCCGGGGTACATCAAGAAGAGTTTCGGCGGGATCGTGGAGGCGTTGGCCCGGAGAGCGGGGCGGCGGTTGCGGCTTTTTGTCTCCGCGGACTACGAGGCTCTCGGGCGACTCGTCGCGGAGGGGGCGGTGGACCTGGGGTGGTTCAGTCCTCTGGCTTACGTGGTGGCGGCGGACCATGTTCCCATGCGGGTTCTCGCTATTCCGAAAGTGAAGGGGCGCCCCTCCTATCAGGGGCTCATCGTGGCCAGAAAGGACGCGGGTATTTCCTCCCTGGCGGAACTCCGGGGAAAGGTCTTCGCCTTCGTGGATCCCGCCAGCGGTTCGGGATACCTCTATCCGCGGGTGTTGCTCCAGGAGAAGGGGTATGATCCGGACGGTTTCTTCGGCGAGGTCCGTTTTCTCGGCAGTCACGACCGAGTTCTCGGAGCGCTGGTGAAGGGAGAGGTCCCCGCGGGGGCGACCTACACCGACGCCTGGGATGCGGCGTCCCGGAAGATGGATCTGAGCGGTCTGCAGATTCTCGCCCGCACGGAGGATATTCCAAAGGACGCCATCGCGGTGCGGGAGGATGCCCCCGGGGAGTTCGTGGAAGCCCTGGCCCGGGAACTCCTGCGTCTTTCCTCCTCGGACCCCCTGGCGGGGCCGTCGATGAAACAGCTCGCCATCGACGGCTTCGTCCCCGGGGACGACGGCATGTACGACATTCTGCGCAGAGCCCGGGAGGCGGAACGGCGTCTGCAGCGGAGCGGACGGCGCTGAACTTGTTCGCCTCCGCACCGGGGGTTTTCGTTTCGTCGAAATCCGAAAGAACGATCCCGCCGGAGGACTCAGCGCCTCCGGCGTTTTTTGGCGTCTTTTTCGGCGTACATGCGTGCGTCCGCCTCGGTGATGAGGCGGTCGATGGAGCAGAGGGGCTCTTCCCGGCAGGACGTGATGCCCATGCTCAAGGAGAGGCGCTGCTCCGGGGGAAGCGGTGCGTTGTGGGCGGCGAGGTTGTTCGCGAGACGCTCCGATGCATCCTCCAGCGGTGTTCCCGTCTCCATGCCGAGAACGATGAACTCGTCCCCGCCGAAGCGGGCGATCAGGTCGGCCTTGCGGAAGGTCTTTCGGAGCAGCTCCGCCGTGACGACGAGCGCCTCGTCGCCCGCCTGATGCCCCCGGGTGTCGTTGATGTGCTTCATGCCGTCCACGTCCACGAGTGCCAGAAAGAGCGGGCGATTCTGGCGTCCCGCCAGTTCGAAGAGCTGCTCCGCCGCACGGAAGAAGCCCCGTCGGTTGTAGAGTTTCGTGAGGTCGTCCACGGCGGAGAGGGCGTCCAGGCGTTCCTCCAGGAGCTTCTGGGCGGTGATGTCCACGAAGGTGGCCATGGCGGCCTCGATCCGGTCTCCCTCGGCGCTCGGAATGGGCTGGGCGTTGATGACGAGCCAGCGGAAGTCCCCGGTCCCCGGATGGCGGACGCCCATGATGACGCCCCGGACGGGTTCTCCCGTTCGGAGGGCCTGCATGGCGGGATGTTCGTCCGGAGGAAAGGGTGCACCGTCCTCGTGGACGGTCTCCCAGATGGGTGAAGCGGAGGTCGTGCCCAGCATGGTCTCCCGGTCGTAGCCGAGGATGTCGCAGGCGGTGGCGTTGGCTTCCACGATGACGCCCTCGTTGTTCTGCACCACCACGCCCCCCGACACGGCGTCGTAGAGCGTGCGGTAGCGCTGCTCGCTCCGGAGGAGGGCGAGTTCCGCCTCTTTGCGCTCCGTGATGTCCACGGCGGTTCCGATGACCCGCAGGGGAGCTCCCGAAGCGTTTCGGACCGCCACTCTTCCCCTGTCCCGGAGCCAGCGGACGGCTCCGCTCTGGGATGTCACCCGAAACTCCGCGCCGTAGACGTCCGTCTCGCCGTCGAGGTGGCGGCGCACCGCTTCCCGAGCGCGGAGGGCGTCCTCGGGGTGGATGTGCCGGAGCCACGCCGCGGCGGAGATGGTGATCGTCTCTTCCTCGGAGCCGAGCAACGCTCTTCCGAGCGGGCCCAGGAGGAGCACCGTGTCCGAGGCGATGTCCCAGTCCCAGATGCCGTCGCCGCTGCTCTCCAGCGCCACGGAAAAACGGGCCTCGTTCTCCTCAAGTGCCCGGCGGATCGCCGTCCGGAGCGTTACGTCCGTGCCCGTGCCGACCACCAGAGGGGAGCCGGTGCCGCCTTCGGGGAGGAGCGTCATGGTCCACTCCACCAGTCGTTCCGAGCCGTTGCGACAGAGAATCCGCCCCTCGGTCCGCTCCGGCCCGCCCGTTTCCGAAAGCGCATCGAGGATCCGGCGGACCTGCGGCGCGTCCTCGGCGGGAAGAAGTTCCCGGTAGGGCTGTCCCTCCAGCTCCTGCGGCGCATATCCCGTCATGTCCGCCAGGGAGCGATTGACGTACACCATATGTCCCCGTGCGTCGAGAACGACCACCAGGGCGCTCAGACTGTCCAGGACGGCGGGTGCGAAGACGGTGTTTTTCGCGGGCATGTTTCCGGACCTCCTCTGTTCGGCCCCGCCGGGGCGTTTCCGGAACAACCGGTTCGGTGCAGGGAGGGGGGCCGTCCGAATGGATTGATTATGAAGGAAGCGGGAGAAAAGGAAAAGCGTTTTCCTTTGCGGAACGATGGACGTCTGTTCGTGGAGGCAAGAGGTTTTTCTCCGGGTTGCTTTCCGTCGGACCGGTTCGGGTGGTCCGGAAAGAGCGGAGAGAGGGCGGAGAAAAGCGAGGCGACCTGAAAAGGAACGGTGCCTGTGATAAAATGAGCGCAGTGCTACGGCGCGCTGGAAAAGTCTTTTTTCACCCTGTTGTTCCGCGGAGATGGGTGACGTGAGAGAGAACGGAGGAGGATGCGCATGCGGGGAAGGAGGAACCATGCGGGTGGTTCTCAGGGGAGAGCCGCTGCGTGGCGATGCTCCCCGGAATGCCTGGGGCAGGGTGGTTTTTCCTCCGCACGTTTCGGAGCGTTGCTGCTGTTCCTGGTCGTTCTCTTGTGCGCTCTTCCGGGAACGACTTCGGCATACGAAACGGGGCTCCGTCTCGCTCCACCCGATGCGGGGGGATTTCTTCCCGTGGCGGCAGTCCTCCCCGGGAGTCCCGCGGAAAAGGCGGGACTCCGCGTGGGAGATCTTCTCGTGGAAGTGGACGGGGACGTCCTTCCCGGCAAGACTCCCTCGGAGGTTCAGGCCCATCTCGAACGGCGCCTTTCCGGAGGATGGTCCTGCCTGGTCGTTCTGGTGCGGGATGGCGCGCCGGACGTGGTGCGGCTCCGGGGAACCTATACGACCTTTGCCCAGCAGCGCGTGCTCGACTGTGCGGAGGCCCTCCGTGCGGCCGCCCGCCGGGGCGACGTCGCCTGGGAGGAGAGCCTCCGCTTTGTTGCGGGAATGCGCGATGCCGGTTTTCCCGAAGAGCCTCTCCCCGCGGTTCAGGAAGAGGCGAGGCGTGCGCTTCGGGAGTCCCTGAGGGAGCTTGCCGCGGTACCGCTTCCCGAGGGCGTTTCTCCGGAGGCACAGCGGCTTCTCGCGGAGGCACGGGACCGGCTCGGAAGGGCTCAACGCTTCCGCGAGGAGGCGCTGGCCCTTCTCGGAGACTGGAAGGCCCGGGAGGCGGCGGGAACGTCCTCTTCGGCGCGCTGGAAGGCCTGGAACGACATGTCCGCCCTGGCGGATCGGGCCCGGGGGAGAGGAAGGGCGCACCTGCTGGAAGCGCTCGCCCTCGTGGGAATGGATGCGCGGTCGTCGGCGTCGTTTTTCGAGGGGGAATGAGAAAAAAGAGCACGTGCGGCGTGTTCCTGCGCGAAACCGCGCAGGAAGAACAGGATGGGCATCCAGGGATGGAAGGTCGGCCACGGACGAAGGAGGCGGTGGAATGATGCGAAAGAAAACGGACAGACGAAGGATGCACAAGGCGGCGCTCTGGATCGGCGCGGTGCTGCTCGGAACGCTCGGTCTTGCCGGTTCGGCCTGGTGCGCGCCCGCTCCGGGGCACCTCATCGCGGAGCCGGTGCTCGTGACGCAGCCTGCCTATGCGGGCATGAGTTTCTATGTGTATCGGCCCTACAACATGCCTGCGGGATGGTTCGTCACCTTCGACGGCTATCCGGTGATGAAGGCGAAAGACGGGAAATGGATCTACGGCTTCTACGACGGAAAGGGCATTGTCCCCAGCGGATACGTGGTGGGCTCCGTCGTCCCCGGAGCGGTGCAGCTCATGCCGCTCTTTCCTCCCCAGGGAGCGGCGCCCTCGCCGGGAACGGTACAGCCCCAGCCGGCGGGAGAGTTCTCTCCGGGCGTGATCGTGCAGGCTCCGGCGGATGTGGTGGCCGCCGTTCCTCCCTCCGTGCCGGTGGCGGCGGTCGCTTCCGTGGTGCCCGTCATTCCCTGGTGGATGGTGCACCCCACGTTTCTCGAGGTCAGCCGGTGGAGTGCCATGGTGGATCGCATGGCCATTCTCGACAAACCCCGCGTTCCCGTCGCGTGGAAGGGTGATGTGCCGTCGGTGCTCTTCGCCTGGACGGGAAAGAACTGGTATGCCATGAAATCCCCCGGGGACGGGCTGGGTGCGGCGGAGATCCTCCGGCACAACATCTATTCTCTGGTGCGGATGGTGAACCAGAACAACTTCCTCTGGAATGACGGAGAAACCCCCGCGCTGGCGAACCAGGCCACGATCTGGGGGTACCTGTGGATGGGACATCTGGCCCTGGGCGTGCGGTGACCGCAGGTCCTGCGACGAAGGAGGAGGCTCTCATGAAACACAAATTCCTGTCTATGCCGTTCGTTGCTCTTGTCCTGCTGTGCTGCGCGGTGCTCCCCGCCGCGGCGAACGCCCCGGCGCTCATCACGGCGGCGGACTACACCGACGGCTACACGGTTCGGCTCGTCCCCGCCCCGGCGGTCTCCTGGACCATCGTTCCCGGGGCATTCCCCGTGTTTCTCACCGCCGACGGCTATCCCGCCGTGCGCACCGCCTCCGGGCAGATCGTCTACATGGGCTCTCCCCTGGTGTCGGTGGCACCCCTCTCGGTGGTCACCGTGGGCGTCGCGGCCTCGCCGGTGGTCGTGGCGTCGCCCTCGTGGATTCCGGCGGGAGCGCCTCTGCTGTTTCCGACGCAGGCGCTTCCCGTTTCCGTGCCCGTAGGACTGCCCGCCCTGATCGTGAAGTGAGACCCGCCCCGGGCCGGTGTGTTCCGCACGGCCCGGAGGTGCGACCGGGCGGAACCGACGTATCGTTCCGGCGCTTGCGCGAAAAAGGGGCTCCTCTTCGGAGGAGCCCCTTTTCTTGCTTCTTCGCGGACAGACGGCATGGCGTCTCGTCGAGGTGACGCAACGCTCTTTCGCAACGTGGGAGGGGAGCAGGCTTTTCCGAGGCAAGACGACCGTTCCCGGATCAGGACGTCCGTGTGCCCTCTTGCATCATGATGAGGAGTTCCGGGGCAACGGTCGTCACGGCGCATTCCGGGCGGACAAGGGACGTTTCCGTCGCTCACGACGCAAGGGATTCCATCCGGACGCCGCCGACGGGAACGAGATTGTCCAGAAACTGTTCCGTGCAGGCTTCCCAGGAAGAACGGAGGGCCGCGTCGCGGCAGGCGGCCCGCTCCAGGAGGAGCGCCCGCTTCACGGCTTCTTCCAGATCCTCCGCAAGCCATCCCGTGCTCCCCTGCTCCAGGATGTCCCGAGGCCCCGTCACGGGACGGGCCGCCACGGGAACGCCCGAGGCGAGAGCCTCCAGAAGTACGATGCCGAAGGTGTCCGTCCGGCTGGGAAAGACGAAGACGTCCGAGGCGGCGTAGATCCTGGCGAGTTCTTGTCCGTTCCGTACGCCGAGAAAGCGTGCGTCCGGATGGTTTCTCCGCAGCGTCTCCAGATCCGGGCCGTCTCCGACGACGAGCTTGGTGCCGGGGTGGCGCAGGTTCAGAAAGTCCGGCAGGCTCTTTTCCGCCGCAACACGCCCCACATAGAGAAGAAACGGCGGTTCCATGCCGCCGGTTTTGTCCCGGTCGTCGCCGGAAAGGAGAGACGCCACGAAGGCGTGCCGTTCCGCCTCGCTTCCGGTCCAGGGGTGGAAGAGCGCGGCGTCCACGCCTCGTCCCCATCGGCGGAGATTCCGGAATCCACGGTTTCGCAGTTCCTCCTCCAGGCTCGGCGTGGCCACCATGACGCTCGACGACGCACTGTGAAACCAGGAGAAATAGCCGTAGAAGAACTCCGGCGCCATGCCGAGACGGAGCGAGAGATATTCGGGAA
The DNA here is from genome assembly GCF_029975095.1 of Aminiphilus sp. Taxonomy (NCBI): domain Bacteria; kingdom Thermotogati; phylum Synergistota; class Synergistia; order Synergistales; family Aminiphilaceae; genus Aminiphilus; species Aminiphilus sp. The sequence continues at coordinate 1,641 of NZ_JARKPW010000123.1, read as the reverse complement.
AGCGGGTGGTGAAGGACGTGGAGAAGGGAACTCCCGAGGCGAGACACCAGCTTCGCGTGGCGAGTCCCACGGGACCCTCCGTGGCGATGTGCACCGCGTCGGGACGGAAGGCGGCGATCTCCGGTCCCGCTCCCCACACTCCCCAGGCGATGCGGATCTCCGGATAGGTCGGGCAGGGAAGCGAGGGGAATCTGTCCGGAGAGAGGAGCATCACGGTGTGCCCCAGGTGTTCCAGACGTTCCCGCGTGGCGGCAAGGGTGCGAACGACGCCGTTCACCTGGGGAAACCACGCGTCGGTGGCGATGCAGATTCTCATGGCGGGAAAGCCTCCTTCTCGGGGATCGGATCGCCCTCGGCGGAGGAGAAAACCTCCGAAGGGCGGTGGCAGCCCGGTTTTATCCTCTCCGAAACGGAGAGCCGACTGCGAGGGCTCTCCGTTTCGGGAGCGTGTGGAAGCAATAGTGTCACCTTCGCACAGAAGGCGGCGCGGCGTCAACGGCGTCCACGAAGGTGTAACCTCTCCGCAATCCCGCCGTCACAAACAAAAAGGAGCGACAGGCGGCGCACGCTCCCAAACGGACACGGCGCGGCAAAAAAGCTATACTATTCAAAAGGATATCCGTTTCCGAAGCCCGGAGGGAGAGGACGGTGTCCCATGACGGAGGAAACGCGCAGGACCGGATTGCTGCCCCTCGGTGGCGCGCTGCTTTTTGCGTGCCTTGTCGGGATCGGGTTCTGGTGGATCGCCCGCTGGTTTCAGACCCAGCTCCTTGCCGAGGCGAGGCGTTCCGTCCTGACCCAGGTGATGCCTCTTCGAGCGGGGTTCGCCAATGCGCTGGAGCGGCGTTTCTTCCACCTGGAGGGACTCGCGGGGTTCGTGGACGTTCACGGAGAAGAGGACGACCCCTACCTGGAATCCCACTTTTTTTCCTATGTGGAGCGGGTTTTCGCCCGAATGGAGGGCGTGCGCACGGTGGCGCTGGCCCCGGAAGGGGTGATTCGTTTCGTCTTTCCACTGGAGGGAAACGAGGGAGCGCTGGGGCTCGATCTCCTCGCGGGGGGGGACGAGACGCGCCAGGACGAGGGGGTGCGCCGCGCCCTGAAAGAGCGTCGGTTCTCCGTGACCGGCCCCTTCGAGCTGCTCCAGGGAGGAAGGGGCATCGCCGGGCGCCTTCCCATCTATAGCGCCGGACGTTTCTGGGGATTCGCCTCCATGGTGGTGACGCTCTCGGCCCTCCTGGGTGAGGTGGGGTTCGGTGCCCTGTGGGAAGATCTCGCCCTTGCGCTGCGGCATCCGAACGGAGAGGTTTTTTTGGGGATGCCGGAGGTTTTCGAGGCGGACCCGGTGCGACAGACCATCTCCTACGGAGGAAATGTCTGGGAACTCGGAGCCGTGCCGAGGGGCGGCTGGGACGGGGCGATTCGGGAAAGACTCCGTTATTTCCTGCTCGGGGAAGGACTTCTGCTCGTGGTGCTCACGCTCTTCGTTCACGCGGCGCTGTGGCGGTACGTCGCTCTTTCCGGAGAGGTGGCGCACCGCACGGAGGAGCTTACCCGGGCAAACCGCGAACTTCAGGCCGAGGCGGAGGAGCGGCGCAGGGTCCACGCGGCGTTGCGCGAGCGGGAACGGCGTTTCCGGAC
>NZ_JARKPW010000027.1:0-1964 GCF_029975095.1 Aminiphilus sp. | reverse complement strand
CTTTTGAACATTTTTTCCACGTCCGAACGGCTTATCCTGCGAAACACCGGCCTGCCATGGGGACAATTGGTGGCGAAGCCGACGGAATCCAGCGCTGCAAGAAGCGCGGAAATCTCTACCGGCGCAAGGGGGTGCACGCCCCTGACGACGCTGTGGCAGGCCATCCGCATCAGGATATCCTCCTGGATGTCCATGAAGGACCTGCTGCGGCCGAGGGAGGAAAGCTCCTCGACAACATCCCGCAGGACTCTGATGAATTCTCTTTCCGCAAGCATGCGCGGCACCGACTGGACCACCCTGGACGTACCGCCGAAATCCTCCAGGACGAAACCCAGCTTGCGGAGGGCCGGGAGATGTTCGTCCACCACCGTTGATTCGGCAAGTGAGAACTCCATGACCTCCGGGAAGAGCAGGCCCTGCGACTCCACGGCGCCGTTCGTGAATTCCCGTCGGAGACGCTCAAAGGCAACCCGTTCGTGGGCGGCATGCTGATCGAGGAGCACGAGGTCCTCCCCGTCGGAGCAGACGAGATATATGCCCGCGTACTGCCCTATAACGGTTAACGAGGAAAAGAACCCCTTGTTGTGCTCCTGCTCCCGCCCTTGTCCCGGCGACTCCGCCAAGGTGCGCGGCGGCATGGGCCGGGCGGTCTCATGACGTAACGGAAGCTCCCGTGAAACAGGAGTTTCCAGCCTGGCCTGGTAGACTCCCAACGATTCGCGCACCTCCGACACCTTCCGTTCCGCAACGGTTTGAGTAACCGCGGTCGGCGGAACCGGGGTCGAAACCGCTTTCCGTATCCAGGGTGTGGACTGCAGTTCGCCTTCAATGGCTGAAACAATGAAGTCGTGGACCCGGGATTGCTCGCGGAAACGCACCTCGTGCTTGGTGGGATGGACATTCACGTCCACGTCTCCGGTCGGGAGCGAGAGAAAAAGTACCGCTACCGGATACCGCCCTTTCTCCAGGAATCTCCGGTACGCCTGAAGGACAGCGTGCTGAACGACCCGATCCCGGACAAACCGCCCGTTCACGAAGGTGAACAGATGCGAGGCAGTCGATCTGCTGCATTCAGGCCTGGCCGCGAGGCCGTGAATTCTCATCTCTCCATCCTCGCACAGCACCGGAAAGAGTTCTGATGCGATTGTCCTTCCAAGCAGGGAAGTGACCCTTTCCCTGAGGTCGCCGTTCAGGGCACGGAACACGACCCTGCCGTCGCTCAGATAGACAAACCTGACATCGGGCCGGGACAGGGCAAGCCGCGTGAGATGGTCGGACACATGCCCTGCTTCCGTTTCCGTACTCTTCAGAAATTTAAGCCTGGCCGGGGTATTGAAGAACAGGTTTCTGACCTCGATGACCGTCCCTTCGGCCATGCCGCGGGCCTTTACGTGACGAATCACGCCGCCTTCGCCATAGATTTCCGTTCCTTCAACGCTTCCCTTCTCCCGTGACGACAGGGTACACCGGGAGACGGAGGCTATGGACGGAAGCGCCTCTCCCCGGAAGCCGAGGGTCGAAATGGCAAGAAGATCGTTGTCGGTCGCAATCTTGCTGGTCGCGTGCCTTTCCAGCGCCAGCATCGCATCTTCACGGGACATTCCGCATCCGTTGTCGCTGACCTTGATGAGACGTTTTCCGCCGACTTCAATTTCCACCACGATTTCGGTCGCTCCCGCATCCAGGGAGTTCTCGACCATCTCCTTCACCACCGAGGCGGGTCGTTCGACAACCTCGCCCGCTGCAATCTTGTTGGACAGATTTTCGGAAAGAATCTTGATGCGGCACGCCATGGAAACCTCGAGTCAATCAAATAGTGTCCATCCGGAAACTCCGGATGTGACACTATTGGTTTCCAATTCGGAAACGAGGAATTTTTAGGCCCGGCAAGGAAATCGAGGGTTTGCGCGGAGGCGTACATCGGTACGCCGCACAAGCAACCCTGAAAATTGACGCCGCCAGGG
>NZ_JARKPW010000096.1:0-4785 GCF_029975095.1 Aminiphilus sp. | reverse complement strand
CGAAAAAAAATCGAGTTCATCTCCCTGCGGCTTCCTCTCAGAGATCCGGCGACGCCCTTCCTCTGCGATTCCCTGGAGGAAGAGGGATTTTTCTTCGCGGGGATTCTGCCCCACGCTTCCCGGGGGCCTTTCCTTCTTTTGCAGTACCTGAACAATCAGATCATCGACTACGGCAGGATCAGAATCGCCTCGGACATCGCGGGAGACCTGCTGTCCTATATTCGTTCCTGTGATCCCGGCGAGGATGTTCCGCCGTCTTCCCCGGGAGACGGAAACGCCTGAAGTGCCTGTTTCCGGAGAATGCGTGGCGGTGCTCCATGCCCGTCCTTTCAGGGGATCCGGAGGGGGAAGTGTGTGAATGCGCCGCGTTGACGTGTGTCGTGAGGAGGAATGGTTATGGCGCGATGTATGGGCTGCATGGGATGCCCGGAGGAGGACGCTTCCCGGGAGCGAGGAGATGTCGATGGAATGTCGGAAAGAATGGAGAAGGGCGGACTGAGCGAATGCACCTCCGGGAACGGCGCGGAGGACACGTGTGACGGAGGGCTTTTTCCCGCCGCAGATGCCCTTTGTTCCCTTGAGGACGCCTTTGTCTTCTCTCCGGAGCGAGATGCTCTTTTTGCGGAGGCGCTTTTCGAGAATTACCTGTACCAATACGAGCGACACCCCTTTCTCCGTTCTCTTGCGGTCCGAAGCGGGTTTTCCCCGGAACGGGCGAAAGCCTCGGGAGACATCTACGGCATTCCCCCCCTTTTCGTGGGAACGCTCAAGCTCCATCGTTTCTGCTCCGTTCCGGACGAGGAAATCGTCCTGACGCTCACCAGTTCGGGGACGAGCGGTCAGAAAACGCAGCTTTTGCTGGACACACCCTCTCTCGCCAGGCTTGAGGCGCTCTCCCGGTCTGTCTTCCGGGGACTCGGTTTTGACAGTGTCGAACCTGTGCACTATCTGCTCTTCGGGTATGAGCGGGAGCACGCCGGAGCGGTGGGAACGAGCTGGAGCACCGAACAGAAGATGGCCTGCGCTCCGGCGAAGACCGCGTCCTGGCTTATCCGATGGGACGATGCCTCGCAGGAGTTCGAGTTCGACGCCGTTGCCGCGGCCCGGCGCATTGCCGAGCTCGCCGAGGATGCACCGCTCCGGTTTCTCGGATTTCCTGCCTTCATGTACCGTGCCGTGGAAGAGCTGCGAAAGATCGCTCCCGGGTTACGGGTCGATCCCCGGAGCTTCGTCATCGCCGGAGGCGGATGGAAGAACCACGCGGGAGTTCCCCTGAGCCATGAGGCATTCGCTCGTTTCCTTGAAGAATCCTTGGGATTGCCGAGGGAGAACGTGCGGGACGTGTTCGGCATGGCGGAGCACGGTGTTCCCTATGGAGCTTGCCGCTATGGGCATCATCACGTACCCGTCTTCGGGCGGCTCTCCGTCCGGGATCCCAGGACGTTGGAGGTGCTCCCTCCCGGTGCCGAGGGGCTCTTGCATCTGCTTACCCCCTACAACACCGCCCAGCCGAACTGCTCTCTTCTTGCCACCGACGTGGCCCGCCTCGAAGAGGACTGCCCCTGTGGTCTTCCCGGAACATACATCGCTTCGGTCCGGCGGGGAGGCACGTCCAAGCACAAGGGATGCGCCATCGCGGCCCAGGAGATCCTGGATCGCATGGCCCGTACGAGCGTCTGAGCGGAGGCCCTCCTGCCCGGTGTTTCAATGGATGGCTTGATGCGGGCAGAGGTGTTCCGCCGTCGGGTTCCCTGTTTTGCGGTGCTGTATAGGCCGTGTGAATTCCGAGAAAGACGAGATGTGAAGGAGAGAGGATCATGGAAGCGACTCAGCGCCACTACTTTTTCGGTGAGTTTCTCGAGCTGCCCCAGGACCTGCCCGAGGCGACGGCGGCCCGATTTTTCAACGAAGCGTTTCTGGCGGAACGATCCCGTGCTTTCGCGGCGGTTTCCGTGGACGATGTGCTTGGGGTGCTGCACCGAACGGGAAGACTGCTCGTCGATCCCGAAGGTCCCTATCGCAGGCGTATTCTGGAGAGCATGCCCGCCGTGACGGGCTACTCCCCGGCGCTCGTGGAGAAGGGTGTGGAGGTGCTGGGGACGCTGCTCTCCCGGACGTTTCTTCAGGAGCGCCTCGCCTGTCTGGGGAACTACCGGGCGCTGGACTGTTTCGTCCCCTGGGGACGGGGGAGACTCTCCCGGGCGGTTCCGCTCGGGGCGGTCTGCCACGTTGCTGCGGGAAACATCTTTCTCGGTTCCGTCGATTCCCTCGTGCTCGGTATGTCGACGAAGAACGTGAATGTCCTCAAGATCTCCCGCCAGGATCCGCTTTTTCCGTTTCTTTTTCTCGAGGCTCTTCTCGAAGCCGATCCGCGGGGGCTGGTCGCGCCATACCTGGCTGTCACATCCTGGAGCAGGCGGAATACGGCGGTCGTGTCCCTCGTGAAGCGGGTCTTTGACGGCATTCTGCTTTTCGGAGGCGAGGATGCCGTGCGGGAATACAAGAAGGACCTCGCTCCGAAGACGCAGCTTCTCGCCTTCGGCCCGAAGATCAGTTTCGGCGTCGTGACGGAAGGGCTCGACGACGAGGCGCTCCGGGAGGCTGCGACGGGGTTCGCCCTTGATGTCACGCTCTGGGAGCAGAGAGCCTGCACGAGCTGCCAGAATGTCTTTGTGGAGGATGCCGGAGCGGAAGCGCCGGATCTCTTCGGGAACGAGTCCTCCTATGCGGTGCGTTTTTCCCGTTATCTCGCGGACGCCCTGGCGGAGGAAGCGAAGGCCTTTCCGCCCGGAAGGGCGGAGCTGGACGAGCTGGTGGAGATCCGCAAGGAACGGGAACTGGCTGCGTGGAAAAGTTTTCAGGGGAAGGCGCGATTGTTCGAAGTCGCCGGCGGTGACGCTGCGGTGATTCTTCAGGAGGGGGCGGACGTAGTGCCCTCTCCACTGAACCGGACGGTCTACGTGAACCGTGTGCGGCGGATCGAGGATGTGACCGAGGGCAATCTCCGCGTCATGGGCTACTACATGTCCACTGTGGGTCTTGCGGCGCCGGAGGAACGGCTGCAGAGCGCTCTGGAGGCCATGCTCGGTCTGGGAGTGCTCCGTTTCTGTCGTCCCGGCACGATGGGACTCGGTGCCGATCCCTCCGCCTCCCACGACGGCGTTTTCATTCCTTTGCAGCTCGTGCGCTTCGTGAACCGAGAGGACATCTCCCCGGATTCGCTCGGTCAGGATTTTCTCCTCCGGGCAAGCAGGGATCAAGAGCTGCTTGCCCGGATCAACGCCATTCTGGAGATCGCCACGGCGAGTCCCTTCTATCGGGAGCGCTATGCCTCGCGTGTGCCTTCTCTTCCTCTCGCATCACTTGAAGACCTGAAAAACGTTCCCTTCCTCGAAAAGGCGGACCTGGCGGCCCATTGCCCTCCCTTCGACACGGCCATGCTCACCCGGGAGCCCCGGGGAGCCTATTTCTTCGCCTCCGGAGGAACTTCGGGAAAACCCCGCTACGTCGCGTGGTCCGCCGAGGAGTTCGACCTTGCGGGACACATCACGGGGCGGGGATTCCGGATGCTGGGGATCGGCCCGGAGGACACGGTGGCGAATCTCCTCCGGGCGGGGGCGCTCTGGACGGGATTTCTCGCCTTCGATCGGGCACTTGAGGAGACGGGGTGTCGCATTCTCTCCATGACCTACAACCAGAGTGACGAGGAAACCCTGGAGATGCTCGCCACGTTTCGCCCCACGGCGATCATGGCCATGTCCAGCGCGCTCGTTTCTCTCGCGGAGGCGGTGGAGCGAACGGGCTGGAGCGGCTCGGTGCCGAAGGTCTTCTTTACGGGAGAGCCTCTTCCCGAGTCGGCCCGGGAGTACGTGGCGCGGGCCTTCCGGGCCGAATGCATCGCCTCGCCGCTCTACGGTGCCGTGGAGATCGGCCCCATGGGATACCAGTGTTCCCACTGCGGTCCCACGGAATTCCACGTCACCGATGAATGGTGTTACACGGAACTCCTGGAGGACGGAGAAATCGTGGCCACCACGCTGGAGAGGCGCCTTCACCCTCTGATTCGCTATCGTCTGGGAGACCGGGCAGAGTGGGTTGCGGGGGCATGTGCATGCGGCTCCCGGTCGCCCCGGTTCCGCCTTCTCGGCAGGATCGACGACTACGTGCGGGTTCACTTCGGAAAACTGTATCTGGAGGAGGTCGCCCAGGCGCTTCGCGCCTTTCCGGAGCTTTCCTCGGATTTTCAGATCGTTGTGGACCCGTTGGGAGAGCGCGCTCGGGTGACCTTTACCGTGGAAAGCCTTCCGGGACGCCTTTCCGGGACGCCCCGGACTCAGGAGTCCAGGGATACGGTGGAACTGGAGCGACGCATCTGCGACGCCATCGTCGCCAAGGCGAAAGTCTACGCGGATCCGCGCAATCTCAAGCTTGAGGAACTGGTGGCCCGGGTTGTTCCGCCGCAGTCCATCCCCCGGGTGCAGCGCACGGGGAAAATCCGCCGCATCGTGGACAGACGGGTTTGAGAGGGAGGGACTTATGCGTTCCGCTCGTACTGCATCGATGAAGGAAATGAAGGAATGGGCGCTCTTTTTTCTCCCTCTGATGGGAGTTCTCGGGGTTGCCGCTTCCAGGAACGCGCCCTGGGCTCCCGTGTCGGCCTCGACATTGCAGAGTTTCGCCGCCATTTTCATCAGCATCGTGCTGGAGGCCATGCCCTTTGTTCTGCTGGGTGTCTTCGTCTCCTCGCTCATCCAGTTCTTCGTCTCCGAGGAAATGATAACCCGC
>NZ_JARKPW010000089.1:0-32027 GCF_029975095.1 Aminiphilus sp. | reverse complement strand
AGTTCCTCGCCGGTGATCCGCTCCGCCCAGAGTTCGGGAACAGGGACGAGACGATGCGCGAGGGCCGGAGTCGCGACGGCTTTCACATCGTCGGGGAGGACGAACTCTCTTCCCTTGAGGAGCGCTCTCGCTCTGGACAGGCGGAAAAGCGCCAGTGTCCCCCTGGGGGAGGCGCCGAGACGGATACGACGGTCCTCCCGGGTCGCCCGAACGAGGCGAACCATGTAGTCCCTGAGGTCGTCGTCCACGTGAACCTGTTCCACCGCGTCCTGGACTCTCAGGAATTCCTCCCGGCTCATCACGGGGGAGGGCAGGGCGTTTTCCTCTTCACGGCGGGCATTGAGGAGAAGCAGGTCCGCCTCCGCCTCCGCCGAAGGATAGCCCATGCCGAGGCGGGCCATGAAGCGGTCGAGCTGTGCCTCCGGAAGAGGATACGTCCCTTCGAACTCGATGGGATTCTGCGTGGCGATGACGAGAAAGGGACGTTCCAGCACAAAGGTTTTGCCGTCCACGGAAATCTGTCGTTCCTGCATGGCCTCCAGGAGTGCCGCCTGTGTCTTCGGTGTTCCCCGGTTGATTTCATCGGCGAGGAGGAAAGAGGTGAAAAGGGGGCCCTTCCGGAAGGAGAAGGTGCCTTGTTTCGTGTCGAAGACGAGGCTTCCCGTGATGTCCGCGGGAAGGAGGTCCGGAACGAACTGGATGCGATGGAATTCCAGGCCGAGTACCGCCGCAAAGGTTTTGGCGGCTCTGGTCTTGGCTACTCCGGGAACATCCTCCAGCAAGAGATGGCCGTCCGCGGCGAGCGTCGCGAGAATGGCTTCCAGCATGGCCTCCTTGCCGATGATATGGCGTTGCACTGTTTCCAGTGCTTTTCGACAAAGCGCGGCGGCTTCGGTGATCTGCGTGAGGTGCACGTGCGTTGTCATGGCTGTGTCACTCCTTTTGTTGCGGAATCGAATGTTTCCGGTCGGGAAAGGAACATCGTGGAGCACGACCTTTCCTTGGAAGCGTAAGGTTTGGATCGATCCGTTCATGAACGGAAACGTTTTCTCCGTTCGCTCCGAAGAAGTCTCCGCAGTGTCACGATTTCGGAAGGAAGCGCTTTCTCTTTCGAGAAGCGGTTCCGAAGCAGTCCGGCGAGGCGGAAAAGGGAGAATCGACCCTTTTCGGGATCGGGTTCGCAGGAAGCGTTTACGGCGGCGCGGGAACCTCCCCAGGCGAGGCAGAAACAGCACAGCGCCACGAGATGAAGAACGGGGGAGGCGAAGTGTTCCGGCAGGCGGGGCAGTCCGAAAAACGTGAGGATTCCCAGCAGGGCGAGAACGAGCAACCGCACAGCCGAGAGAGGGTTTTTTCGGGGCATGCCGCTGTTCATGTCTTGTCCCTCCTCGTTGAGGGCGTCTCGGAGACGGTCAGGACCCGGACAAGATATTCCGCGCTGTCCACGGCGTCGTCGCGTTGTTCCGGCGTGAGAGCGCGAAGAGAGTAGCGGGCCACCTCGAACAGTTCCGTCAGTCTTGCCAGGGGCTCCCGGAGGGGGTGGAGCGGGAGTGGAAGCAGGGCGAGTCGCTCTTCCGGCGTGTGTGAGGCGGAGGGGGAATACCCCGTGTCGGCGAGGCAGTGCACGAAACGGAGGTAGGCGGCGATCACGGCCTCTCGGGGGGAAAGTCGTCGCAGGGTGATCCAGTCTGTTCCGTGGAGGAGCGCGTCGTTTCCAGCCCGGTGAGGGTGTATGGCTCCCTCGTCGAGCGCCACGAGAGGTGTGGGAGGTGCATTACGGAGAGCGGCGACGAGAAAGAGCAGGAACGCCCCTCCGAGCAGGACACTTCCAAGGGTGAATTCCGAGGCGAGCAGGTCTGCCCAGGGGGAGCCGTTTTCCGCCGTTTTCGTGCCGTCTCGAAGGGGTGGCGGGGGAGTTTCTCCGGTGCCGTTTCCGGGGGCCGCCGAGACAATGGACGTTCGTCCGGAAGGAAGGGCGAGAAAATGTTCTCCGAGAAACGGAATGATCCGGATTCCGATGAAGATGCTCGCGGCAAGAACGGCAAGGAGAATCAGGGCGTCCGCAAAGGAGAGCTTGTGTGGAGCACGGACGAGGACGAAGGATTCGTCGTTCTTGTCGCGTTTTTTCCGCTCCGTCAGGGTCAGGAGAAAACGTACCATGCCGAATGCTCCTGCGAGGAGAAGCAGTGCTCCTGTTCCTGCGAAACACGGAAGGAGGAGATTTTGCAGAGGTGTTCCCTTCGCGACAACGCCTCCGACACCCCCGAAATTCTTCCACAGGAACAGAAAGGACACGAGACAGACACACATTGTGATGGCTACGGAACGCCGTCGTCGCGGTACGTTCGGCACGAATCTCCCTCCCCGGCGGCTCGTGAAGAAAAGAAAAAAGCTCCCGTTTCCGGAGACAACCGGAAAACAGGAGCCATCAGCCACATCGGCGTATTGTGCGAGCCCCATCGCGAGATTCTCAACGTCACTCTGATAACTATACCATAAAGACGCACCTTCCAGAACGTGTTTTTCGGCTACGTTGTGGAGGCCGAAGCGGGCGCCGTTTCGGCCCCGGCGGAGGGGGCGCTCTCGAAGGCGTCTTCCGGGGGAAGCAGTCCCTTTGCCCGGTAGATGGGAGCGGCTTTGGCCCAGAGGCGAGGCAACCTGCGCCAGAAGGAGATGCCTGTGACGATGCAGACTGCGGATCCCGACGCGAGAGCGAGCGGCGCGCCGATGACGGAGGCGAGCCAGCCGAGGAGAAGACTTCCCGCAGGGCCTGTGCCCATGAGAGCCACGATGTAGATGCCCATGACGCGGTTGCGCTTGTCATCGTCCACGAGGGTCTGGATGAGGGTGTTGCAGGAGACGAGGGTCACCACCATGGTGAAGCCCACAAATGCCATGAGCGGCAGGGAGAGCGGCAGCCACCGGGAGAGGGCGAAGGCTCCGGTGGCGCACCCGAATCCCGTGAGGGTATAGGCCACAACCCTGCTGAGCCCGACGGGAGTCTTTCGGAGCGCGATCATAATGGAACCCGTCAATGCGCCGACCCCTGATGCGGTGAGGAGGAAACCCAGCGTTTTGGGACCGCCGTGGAGGATTTCCCGGGCGAAGACGGGAAGCAGGATCAGGTAGGGAAGGCCGAAGATGGAGAGGAGCGCCAGGGCGAGGAGAATGTCCCGGATGGGCTCGAAGGTGGTGACGTAGCGCCATCCCTCGCGGAAGTCCGCCATCTTGCTCTGGCGGACGCCGCCCTCTCCGTCGGGTTTTGCGATGGGCTTCCGGGTGAGGCGCATGAAGCCGATGGCGACCAGGGTCGCCAGGTAGGAGACGCCGTTCAGGAGAAAACAGATTCCTTCGCCCACGGCGGCGATAGTGATGCCTCCCATGGAGGGACCTAAAAGTCGTGCGAGGTTGAAGATGGAGGAGTTGAGGCCGATGGCGTTGCCCAGGTCCTGCTTGTGGTCCACCATGAAAATGACGAAGGACTGCCGGGCGGGGAGTTCGAAGGCGTTGATGAATCCCATGAAGCAGGAGAGCGCCACCACATGCCAGTACTGTACCACGTCCGTAAGGGTCAGCGCCGCAAGGGCGAGGGCCTGGCACATGGAGAGGAACTGACAGATGAAAACGGTCTTCCGGAGATCCCATTTTTCGAGCAGTACCCCCGTATAGAGGGAGAGGAGCATCGGCACCTGCCCCACGAAATCCACCGTTCCCAAGGTGATGGGAGAATCGGTGAGGCGGTAGACGAGCCAGCTCATGGCGATTCGCTGCATCCAGAATCCGATGAGGGAGACGCTCTGTCCCGTGACGAAGAGTCGATAGTTCCGGGAGCGGAGTGCCCGCAACAGGGATCCCGATGCGGGCGCCTGCGGCATGGACGGAGATGCTTTTCCCGTAGGGGAGATCTGTTCGGCAGCCATAATGCGAAAATTATACACGAATCGGCGGCATTGGTTCCCTCCAAGACACTCCGTCGAAACCATACCAAAGCACCGGTTCCATTCAAGCCTGTTTCCGTGAAGGCCGACGATCCTCCAAAGCAAAAACCCCGGTGGGCATGGAGTGCGGTTTTTCCGGAGCGTTGCCTCCGGATTGCCACGTCCGAGGTGCAACGACAGCTGTTTTCGGGTGCGGAAGAGTGCTCCGGGGTATTGCCTTTCTGGGCCGTCGCTCCGTCCCTGGCCGCTCCGGAAGGAATTCACCGGGACGAGGGTGGTTCTCGCTCCGCCCCGGTGGTTCGGACATCAAGCGGTTGCGTCCTGGGCGATTTCTCCCAGATAGGCGCAGCGCACCGCCGGGTCGTCGAGCAGCTCTCTTCCCGTTCCTCCCTTCACGAGTGCTCCGGCTTCAAGGACATGGGCCCGGTCGCTGATCTCCAGGGCCTGCACGGCGTTCTGTTCCACCATGAGCACGGTGATACCCGACTTGCGAAGTTCCACGATGGTCTCCATGAGCTGTTCCACGATGCGCGGTGCCAGTCCCAGGGAGGGCTCGTCGAAGAGGAGCATCCGCGGGGCGCTCAGGAGCGCCCGGGAAATGGCGAGCATCTGCTGCTCGCCCCCTGAAAGAGTTCCCGCGAGCTGCCCGAGACGTTGGCGCAGGACGGGAAAGAGAGTGAAGATCCGCTCGTAGTCCTTGTCCACATTCTTGTCTTTGCGGAGATAGGCACCCATGACGAGATTTTCCCGAACCGTGAGGGGGGCGAAAAGGCGACGCCTCTCCGGAACGAGGGCCAGGCCTTTTCGGACGACCTCGTGGGGGGATTTCGGGAGTGGCTCGCCGTCCCAGAGGACCCGGCCTCCCGATGAACGGACGACTCCCGTGAGCGCCCACATGATGGTGGATTTCCCCGCACCGTTCGCGCCGACGATGGACACGATCTCTCCCGAAGCCACCGCGAAGGAGACGCCCCGCACCGCGTGGATCTTTCCGTAGTGCACGTCGAGCGTGTCCACGGCGAGCAAGGGTTTCGATGCGCTTTCCGGAGTCGTTCCGGCGGACTCCGTCTCGGGTGCGGCGCTGTTCGGGACGGTGTGGTCCGACTCACGCGGCATGATCGCTCTTCCCCTTTCCAAGATAGGCTTCGAGAACACGTTCGTCCTTGCGGATCTCCTCGGGCGTTCCCTCGGCGAGGAGGGCGCCGAAATTGATGACGGCGATGCGTGAGCAGATGCGCATGATGAGGTCCATGTGGTGTTCGATCACGAGGACCGTCAGGGAGAAGCGCCGGTGGATCTCCTGAATGTGCGCGGAGAGCGCCCGGGTCTCCTCGGGATTCATTCCCGCCGCCGGTTCGTCCAGGAGGAGGAGGGAGGGACCCATCGCAAGAGCGCGGGCAATCTCAAGCTTGCGCTGGAGACCATAGGGCAGGGTTGCCGCCGGTGCGTCCGCGTAGGCGGCGAGTTCCATCTCGGTGAGCAGTTCCATGGCCCGGGCTTTCAGTTCCCGCTCGGCGCGTCCCACCGAGGGCAGATGCAGGATCGCCGAGGCCACACCGTAGGGAGCGCGCTGCCGAAGGGGGGTGAGCACGTTCTCCAAGCAGGATTGGCGGTTGAAGAGCCGGATGTTCTGGAACGTTCGGGCGATGCCCTCGTGGACGATGGCGTCCGGAGCGAGACCGAGGAGCGATCTCTCCCGGAAAAGAATGACTCCTTCATCGGGGCGGTAGACCCGGGTGATGAGGTTGAAGACGGTGGTCTTTCCCGCTCCGTTCGGCCCGATGATGCCGTAGACGGCTCCTTCGGGAACGGACAGAGAGAGCGCGTCCACGGCACGGATGCCGCCGAAGTTCTTGGTGAGGTGCTCCAAACGGAGCAGGGGCGGTTTCTCTCCCTCGCCGGAGGGGGAAGGCGTCGCCGCAGTCTTCGGGACTGCTTCGGTGGATTGCTCCCGAGGCGAGGACGGCGTGGTGGAAAACGGCGCCGAGGATTTGCCCGGGGCGAAGACTTTTCGCAGAACCGCCGGAAGCTCCGTGTAGCCCATCAATCCCTGGGGACGGTAGACCACGATGGTGACCAGCACGAGTCCGTAGGCGACGAGGCGCCAGATCTGGGCCACCCGGAGTGCCTCGGGGAGGGCGATGAAGATGAACGAGGCGAGCAGAGGACCGGAGATGCTCCCCATGCCTCCGGCGATGACCGTGGCGAGAAGCATGGTGGACTGCACGAGCGTGAACATGACGGGCTGGATGAACGAGAGATAATGCGCCAGAAGCCCTCCCGAGAGGCCGCAGAGGGCGGCGCTCACGAGCAGGGAGAGGAGGCGGGTTCGGAAGAGATTGACCCCAGCCATTTCCGCCGCCACGGGATCTTCTCGGATGGCGATGCAGGCGCTGCCCCATCGGGAGGTGAGAAAGTTCCGAACGCCCCAGATGGAGAGTGCCAGAGCGAGAAGCACCGCGGGAAGGGTCGTGTGGGGTTCGATGCCCGGAAGCCCTCTGGCGCCGTTGGTGATCTCGAGATTTTCGAGCAGGACCCGGAGTCCTTCTCCGAAGCCCAGAATGGCGATGGCGAAATAGTCGCTCCGCAGTTTCGCCTTGAGGGTGGGAATGCCGATGATGAGGCTCACGCAGGCGGCGACGATCATGCCCGCTCCGAGGGACGGTGCGAAAGGCGCGTCGTAGTAGTAGGTGAGGATGGCCGACGTGTAGGCGCCGATGCCCACGAACGCGGCGTGTCCCAGGGAGAAGAGTCCGGTGAATCCCGTGAAGACCGCTACGCCGAGGACGGCCACCATGTTGATGCACGCGAGGGTGACGATGGAGAGAATATAGTTCATGCTCTGGTCGCCTCCTTGGCGTGGAAACGGATGTGCTTCGTTCCTCGGGTCATACCTTTTCTCCTGTCTCGCGTCCCAGGAGACCGTTGGGCAAATAGAGCAACAGGGCGATGAGCAGGCCGAAGCTGAAGAGATCGCGATAGACGCTGGAAATATAGGTGGAGACGAGGGTCTCCACGATGCCGAGGATGAGCCCGCCGATGAGTGCCCCCGGAAGGCTTCCCAGCCCTCCGATGACGGCGGCGATGTAGGCTTTGTTGGTGATCCATCCCATGGTGGGATAGACCAGGTACTTGATGCCGAGGAAGATGCCCGCCACACCGGCGAACGCTCCGGCGAGGAAGAAGACCACGGCGATGAGGCGGTCCAGGTTCACTCCCATGAGGGAGCACATGGTCATGTCCGCCACGCCTGCGCGGATGGCGATTCCTGTCTTGGTGCGGGTGAGGAAGAGATGCAGTCCTCCGATGGCGCCGATGGAAAAAATGAAGGCGAAGAGATCCAGGAGGCTCACGGTACTTCCCGCGAGTGTCACCACCGACGTGGCGAAGAACTCCGGGTAGGCGTAGAAACGGGATCCGATGGTGGCGTACACGAGATTTTCCAGCAGGACGGCGCATCCCATGGCGCTGATCATGAGGTAGAGGGAGGGGGCCTTGCGTCGTCGGAGCAGGGAGTAGGCGAGACGCTCGTTGAGAACCGCGAGGACGCCCGCGCCGATCATGGCGACGGCTACTGCGGGAAGAAGGCTCGGCGCGAGAAAACGGACCACCCCGAGTCCGATGTAGGCGCCGAGCATGATCACTGCGCCATGGGCGAAATTGCTGAAGTTGAGCACGCTGAAGACGAGAGAATAGCCGACGGCCATGAGGGCGTAGATCCCGCCGATGGACAGTCCCGTGATGAGCGTCTGCAGGAGCATGATCGACTCCTTTCCCTGGTTCGTTCCTCTCGCTGCGGGGATCGTTTCCCGGAGTTCCCGAGAAAACGATCCCCGCAGCGTCGGAGAGGGGATTTTCTCCCGATTCTCCCGGCGGGTTTCCGCTACTTCACGTCCTGGGGATAGAACTTCATGTGGAAGGGAAAGGCGTTGTTCGTCACGTCCACCTTCTGGATCACGGCGGGCTTGTCCAGAGGATCATGGGTGGTGGGATCGATGGTGAGCGTGCCGCTGGTGACCTTGAGCCCCACCGTGTTGGCCATGGCCTCGGCGACCTTGGGGCCCTCAAAGGAATTTGCCCGCTTGATGGAGTCCACGATGAGCAGGAGCGCGTCCTGGGCCATGACAGGATTGGGAAGGACCGGATCCTCGCCGAACTTCTGGCGGTATTCCGCGACGAAGTCCTGGATGTCCGGGTCCGCGAGGTCCGTGAGGTTCACGAAGAAGCCGCCGTCGATGGCACTGCCGCCGAGTTCGATAAGGTCGGGGCTGCCCCAGTTGTCCGTGCCGAGAAGCACCGCCTTGATGCCGAGGTCCCGGGCCTGCTTGGCCGCCATGGCCGCTTCCTTCTGGCTGGTGGGAATGAATATCACGTCGGGATTGAGTTCCTTCATCTTGCCGAGCTGCGCCCGGTAGTCGAGTTCGTCCGTGCGGAAGGCCTCCTTGGCGACGACCTGACCGCCTTCCTTGGCGAAGGCTTCCTCGAAGTATTTGGCGAGCCACTGACCGTAATCGCTGCCGACATCGTACAGGATGCTCGCGGTCTTCGCCTTGAGGTCGCGGAAGGCGAAACGAGCCGCCACAGTTCCCTGGAAGGGATCGATGAAGCAGGGACGGAAGGCGAAGGGACGGATTTTTTCGGTCTTCTTGTCCAGCGTCACGTAGGGATTCGTGGCGGTGGTGACCACCATGGGAACCTGCGCTTTTTCGAGGATCGGAGCCGAGGCGATGGCGTTGCCGCTCTGGGCGGGACCGATGACGGCCACGACACCGTCCTCCACGAGGCGCCGTGCCACGTTCACCGCTTCCACCGCGTCGTTCCTGTTGTCGTAGGAGACGAGGACGATTTTCTTGCCCAGCACACCGCCTTCGGCATTGAGTTTTTCGATGAGCATCTCCAGTGCCCGCTTCTCGGACTGCCCCCACATGGAGGCACCTCCCGTGAGAGAAACGGTGTGTCCGATCTTGACGACTTCCTCCGCAAGGGCGGTACCGACGAAGAGACACAACACGGCACAGGCGAGAATTACCGCGAACTTTCTCATGGCTTTCGAATCCCTCCTCGAAATGGTTGCCGTTTTTCGGTGATGCCGGGCTCCGGCGGGCGTTGCCGCCGGATGCGGCCGCCGTTCCTGTCGTTTTTGCCGGCAGGAATCTCAAAGCGCACGTCACGGAGTACTCGTTATGCCTCTGTCGAGCAGCACCCCCTTCCCTCCAGGCGGGAGACGGCATCGGCGAGACGCGTCAGACCTTCCGACAGGAGCGTTCGCGGGCAACCGAAATTGAGGCGGGCGAAGCCTTCGCCGCCTGGGCCGAAGCTCGTTCCGGCGTTGAGAGCCAGGCGTGCCTCGTGGACGAGGAAACGCTGCAGTTCCTCCGGGGCGAGTCCCAGGGAGCGGAAATCCAGCCACGCCACATAGGTGCCCTCGGGTCGGATGTAGCCGACCGAGGGAAGGCGGTCCCGCAGGAAATTTCCGAGGAGGTCAAGGTTGTCTTCGAGGTAGGCGAGGAGTGCCTCCAACCAGGGCTCACCCTGTCCGTAGGCGATTTCGAGGGCGAGCATGCCGAAGAGATTGCCGCCCTCGAGGTGCAGACTCTCCAGTTCGTTCCTGAAAGTACGGCGCAGGTCCGGGTCCGGGATGATCGCCAGAGACGTCTGCAGTCCCGCGATGTTGAAGGTCTTGCTCGGGGCGAGGAGGGTCACCGTTCGTGCGGCGACCTCCGGTGCGAGGGAGGCCAGAGGGATGTGTGCGTGACCTCTGAAGACGATGTCCGCGTGGATCTCGTCGGAGACGAGAAGTGTTCCCGAGCGGAGCGCACGCTCCGCCACGGCCTCGAGTTCCGCCCGTTTCCAGACCCGGCCCACGGGATTGTGAGGGCTGCAGCTGAGGAGCAGAGAGGTGTTTTCTCCAAGACATCTCTCAAGGTCGTCCAGATCCATTTCCCAGGTTCCGTTTTTTTCGACGAGACGATTGACGGTGGTGACGCGGCTGTTCTTGTTGATGCTTTCGAAGAACGGGGGATACACGGGGCTCTGGATGACGACCCCTTCGCCGGGGAGCGTAAAGGCCCGGATCGCCAGCGCGATGCCGGGAACCACGCCGGGGCAGGGAACGATCCAGTCGGGATGAATTTTCCAACGATAGCGTCGTTCCGTCCATGTCGCCACGGATTCGAAGAACGCGGGGCTGCGCATGGTGTATCCGAACACGGGATGCGCCATCCGCTCCCGGAGTGCCGCCACCACTTCGGGGGGGGCCGCGAAGTCCATGTCGGCGATCCACAGGGGAAGAACGTCGCCGGAGCCGAAGATCGGCTCCAGATAGGAGGGATGCCATTTCTTCGCGTAGGTGGGAACTCGGTCGTAGATCGTGTCGAAATCGTAGATGTGTCTGTTCACTCGTCTTTCTCCTCCTTCGGCAGTGTCACCGTCGTTCCGGAAAGATCCGGAGGTGCGGATGTATGTGCCTCCGCCCTGGATGGGATTGTAAGCGAGATTTCCGAGAAACGGTATTCTCCCGTGGCATAGAGACGGAATCCTTCCACGTTTTTTCTCGCCAGGGCGAGATTGTACCCGTGGGCCAGGGGAACGACCGGTACCTCGTTGCGGAGAAGCTGCTGCGCTCGGAAATAGGCGATGAATCGCTCCTCCGGATCCCAGGAACGGCGGGCGCCGATGACGAACCGGTCGTAGTCGTCGTTCTCGTAGCGGCTGAGATTGTCTACGCTGTCACTCCTGAAGAGGGCGTGCAGGAAGTCGTCGGGATCTCCTGTCGTGCCGATCCATCCGTCGAGGAAAAGCGGATACCGGTGGTTGTAGGAATCATCCAGATATTCCGCCCAGTTTTTGCGGACAAGGGTCACCCGAATACCCACCCTGTCCAAATCTTCGCGGATTCGCGCCGCCACGCCGTCGCCGTCGGGCATATAGGGGCGCGGAATGGGAAGGACGTTCAATTCCGTGTCGAAGCCGTTTTCGAGTCCGGCCTGAACGAGGAGTGCCCGCGCTCTCGCCGGGTCGTGGGGGAGCGCACGGAGTTCCGGGGCGAAGGCGAAACTGTTCGGCGGGACCATGTTCTCCGCGGGTATGCCAAGGCCCCGAAAAACCTCCGTCACGAGTCGCTTCTTGTCGATCGCCATGGCCACGGCGCGCCGTACTCTGGGGTCGTCGAAGGGTTTGTGCCGTGTGTCCATGGTGAGAAATCCCACGTTCATGCCCGGTTGGGAGAAAAGCCGAAGGTGTTCCCGATCCCTGGGCGTCATCCGCTGAAGGACCTCCGGCGTGACGCCGTCGAAGGCGTCGATGTCCCCGGAACGCAACGCCTGCAGTCGTTCCAGGGGGGACTCGATGAGACGAAAGAGCACGCCGTCCATGCGAGCCTTGTCGCCCCAGTAGTCGTCGAAGCGTTCGAGGAGGATGTACTCTTGCTTGCGCCACTCCGTGAAACGGAACGGCCCCGTTCCCACGGGGTGTTCCCGGAGGAATGCCTCCCCCTTTTTACGGGCAGTTTCCGGGGAGATCATCAGCGGAAGACTCGAGAGAAAAAGGAAAGGGGTGACGGGGATGGAGAGGCGCAGCCGCACTGTGCAGATATCCAGTGCCTCCATTTTTTCGAAATCGTAGTGCCAGAGGCCGGAATCAGCGCCTCTTCTCAGGTTGAAGAGGACCGCCTCGGCATTGAAGGGAGTGGCGTCGTGAAAGAGCACACCATCCCGGAGAAAGAAAGTCCATGTCCTTCCGTCGGGAGACACATCCCAGGAGCTGGCGAGCCATGGAGTCAGTTGTGGAAGAACCTGTCCGGCCGGGGTGAAGGAGATCCGGACAAGGGGTTCGCAGACCTGGAAACACACCTTGGCGCTCTCCGCGTCCTCCATGGTAAGAGGGTCCAGGTCGATGGAATCTCCTCCCCTGGCGAAGACGAAAAGCGCTTTCGCATCCCCGAAACCCGTTCCTGCGGTCTCTCCGGCCATGGCTGGAAACGTCGTGAAGGCGACCCGGAGAAGGCACAGGAAGAGGAGCATCCGTCCCGAAAGCCTTTTTTCCAGCCGGAACGGCCTGTTCCCGTCCTGTCTTTCCGGAGGAATTTCCTTCCTGCCTCCGGCGGGGATGGTTCTCCGGGGAGACATGGTCAGTCGCGGCGAAGCGCCTTGTCGAGACGTGCGAGATACTCCGGAGAAAGGCGTTCCCGAAGCCCTTCCGCGGAGAGCGTGCCTTCGGCGACGAAGGTGGTTTCCCCTTCGAGACGGATCCTGAAGACCAGTTCCTCCTCGCTCTCCTCGAAATGGACGGTGTTCACGCCCCCGGGGTTTTCCACCCGGATGGGTGACTCCATGCCGAACAAGCGGGCCGCCACGAGTGCCGAAGCGATGGAGCCCGTGCCGCACGAACGGGTGACGGCGTTCACGCCGCGCTCGTAGGTGGTGGCGCGGAGTGAGGAGGAGGAGAGTCGTGCGGCGACATTCACATTTGTTCCCGAGGGGAAAAGCGGGGTCGGTCGGTCGAGGGATCTGCCGAGCAGGGTTATCCGTTCCGGTGTCCATTCCTCGGGGTGCTCTGGAAAGACGACGCAATGGGGGACACCGACGGTAAGGGCGTTGAGCGGGAGATCGCGCTCCCCGTCGGTCCAGGGATGATCGAAGAGCGCCTCTTTCAGAGACACCTTCCCCATGCCGATGATGACGGATGACTCGGTCACGTCAGCGGTGATGGGCCCCGCAAGAGTTTCGAAGGTCATCTCCGGAGGTGCCAGTTTCCGGACTGCTGCGTAACGGGCGAAACACCTGGCTCCGTTGCCGCACATCTCTCCCTCGGAGCCGTCGGCGTTGAAGATGCGCATACGGAGTTTCCCGTCCCGAAAGGGCTCGACCACGAGAATGCCATCGGCCCCGAGGGAATGCCGCCGTTCGCACAGGGCCGTTGCAAGAGCGGAGAGAAGGTCGTCTTCGAGAGCGGTTCCAAGATTCTCCAGAACGAGAAAATCATTTCCGTTGCCGTGCATTTTCGTGAAAGGTACCATGATGTCTTTCTCCTTCCGTCGGTGCCTGTCATCCCTCCCGAGGGCATGGAAGGAATGTCTATTGAAAAAGAACGGAATGCGGGGATGGAAACGTTTCTCCGTCGTCTCCAATCCTCACGGGAAGCGTGAACCGGAAGATGCTCCCTCTCTTCGGGGCGTTTTCCGCCCAGATGCGTCCTCCATGATATTCCACGATTTCCCGACAGATGGAAAGCCCCAGTCCTGTACCCTGACGATGTTGTTCCGGCCCTTCGTTGACCTGGCGAAACTTTTCGAAAATGGAGAGCAGGTTCTCCGGTGGAATGCCGATTCCCGTGTCGGCGACACTCACCTCGACCTCGTCGCCCAGAAGCGTTGCGGAAACGAGAACCTCGCCCGAAAGGGTGAATTTTGCCGCGTTGGAGAGGAGGTTCAGCAGAACCTGGAGAATGCGCCGGCGATCTCCGTAAAGAGCCGGCAGCGACCTGGACACGGAGGATCGCACGGAGACAAGGTCCTCGTTGAAAAGAACCCTCGTTGCGGCGAGGGCCTGTTCCGTCACCTCGCTCAGGGGGTACCATTCCATGTGCCATTCCATCTTGCCCGCATCGAGTTTCGCCATGTCGAGAAGATCGTTGATGAGCGTCGTGAGGCGTTCCGCCTCGGAAAAAATGATGTCCAGCTCGTCGATGGAATCCTTCACGGCCCGGGCGCCTCCGTCGGATGACGGAAAGAGGGGGAGGAGGACGGATTCGAGACGGCGGCGGAGCAGCTTCGAAAAGCCGAGGATGGACGTGAGGGGTGTTCTCAGTTCGTGGGAGACCACCGAGAGGAAGTGGCTTTTCGTCCTGTCCGCCTGGCGCATTTTTTCCAGGCTTGCCGTGACTTCTTCGGACATGGAATCGAAGGCCTGCTCAAGATCGATGATTTCGGTGATGCGGGCGTTGCCCGAGGAATTCTTCCTGGAGAAGCGTTCCTTGAGGGCGGCAAAACGGAGCATGTCCTCGGCGATGCGTGAAAAAGGTCGGGATGTCTCGTTGGCAACGTTCCAGAACAGAAGAAGCACTGCGACGGAGAAAAGGATGATCACGCCGAGGAGTGCCGTGCGATGTCTGGAAAAGATGTTCTTCATGGCATCGAAATCGAGTTGGATGAACAGGATCTGAGGGGTGCGGAAATAGGTCGAGCGTTGTTCGGTC
Organism: Aminiphilus sp.; assembly: GCF_029975095.1. Taxonomy (NCBI): domain Bacteria; kingdom Thermotogati; phylum Synergistota; class Synergistia; order Synergistales; family Aminiphilaceae; genus Aminiphilus; species Aminiphilus sp. The sequence goes on along the minus strand of NZ_JARKPW010000089.1, from coordinate 17,895 downwards.
CCCGTCCAGGGAAGCACAATGCGGTATTTTGTGGAAGTGCCGTCGCGTTTCCAGGAAGCGCCCGCTCCTTTTCCTCCACGGGGGGGAAAATCCGCCGCAAAGGCGGAGAGCCCCGGCGCGGAGGAAGAAAACCCCTTCCACGCGGGCATTCCGTCCTCTGCGGAGTAAATTCCCGTGGCGGCGATGAACGAGAGCCCCTGCATGGTGGCGATGCGCCGGAAGAAGGGGTCGAAGAGTTCTTCCGGAATGGTGATGCGGATTTCCAAAATCCATTCGTCCAGGTTGAACCAGGCGCCGCAGATGAGTGACGGGGACGAGGCGTCACCCAATTCGAGGCGCTCCAGGCGCATTTCACCCAGAGTCATGAGCTGCACGGTCCGGCGAGTACGCCTGTCCGCGGGCCTTCCGTCGGCGAAGCGGTTCGAATGGCGAACCCTCATGGTTTCGTCGTAGAGGATGAACTCCATCTGTCCGTTGAAGGGGATGTGTTTTTCCTGTTCAACCGCCATTTCCGCCTCTGCGATGAGGTTTTCCAGGATGCCCCAGGGCAGTTCCCGAAGGGATGTGCCCTGAGAATAGAGATAGTCCTGGATGGAACGAAAGGTGTTCCAGAGAATGGCCTGATAGTTTCGCTCCACGTCGGCGGCCTGTGTTTCGAGTTCCTCCAGGAGTTGTGTCACTTTTTCCACGGCTTCCCGTTCAAAGCCGGCGGCGAATTCCCGCGTGGTGTACTGGTCGATGGCGTGGACCCCCGCCAGGAGAAGGAGGAGGGCCACCACGAGGATGCCTCCGGCCTGTACGGCGAGATGACGGGAAAGGGAAACGCCCTTTACGTTCTTCCGGTGCATAAGATGTCGCCCTTCCATGATAGACTTGTCTCCATACGTCCCGTTCGTTTTTCGAGAGGAAGCGGAGCGTAAAAAATGTTTCGGAAGAAAAATCCACGCTTCCGTGGAAGGGAGAGGTGCATGTCATGGGAAAGGTCCTGGTGGTGGATGACGCCCCCGTCATTCGACTTCTTCTTACCAGAGTGTTCGAGACACTCCGGAAGGATGGCGTGGAGCTTCTCTTCGCCGAGGACGGGTACGAGGCGCTGCGCATTGTGGAGCAAGAGCACCCGAGGGTGGTTTTTCTCGACGTGATGATGCTCGGGAAGAACGGCTTCGACGTCTGTCACACCATCAAGAAGGTGTGGAAGATGGAGGACGTGCATGTGGCCCTTCTCACGGCGAAGTGTCAGGATTCGGACAGGCGCAAGGGGGCCGAAGCAGGGGCGAACGAGTACATAACGAAGCCCTTTGATCCCGACGATCTTCTTGCCCGGGCGAAACTCGTTCTGGGCATTCCCTGAAGAAGAGAGCGCCGGCGCTTCTTTCCTCCGGAAGGCATCGACGCTGTTACCCGAGAGCGTTTCCCATACGCGGACAGGCTCTTTCCCTTCGGGAAGGGGCCTGTCCGCGTATGGGGCGCTTTTGTCGTGTTGCCGTAGGGGTTTTCGGCCTTGCATGACCGTCGTCAGAGATGGTGATGTTCCCGAAAGAAGGCCGCCACATCTCCGATGATGCCGTCGATGTGGGTGAGCATGGCCTGTTCTGCGGCAGTGGGATCTTTCGCGGCAATGGCCTCGTAGATCGGCCGGTGATAACCGCCCAGGGGATGTTTTCCCGTGCGTCGGATGGCAGTGAGAACATGGGCGAGTTCCGTGTCCTGGCGAATGAGATTCATCGCCGCGGCGAGGACGAGGTTGCCCCCGGCTCTCGCCACTGCCTCGTGAAACTTTCTGTCCGTGGCCTCTGCGGCGTTTTCGTTTCCGCTGCGGATATCCAGAAGCGCGGCGAAGTTGCCGATTTCCTGGAGGTCCCGTTCGGTGGCGAAAATGGCGGCAAGGCGGGCGGTCTCCCGCTCCAGTGCCCGTCTTGCCCCGAGGACGTCCAGAAGTTTCTTCGGGCCCGAGGAGGCGAGTTCCTCAAGCAATTCCCGGGCGAGCATCTCCCGCGTGCCCGCGTCCCGTAATTCTTCGAGGCGCGCCTTCCCCGAGGGAGAAAGCACTCTCCCTCGATTGCTGCGTCGCTCCGTGTATCCCTTGCAATCGAGATTCCAGAGGAGACGTCCCGCCGTGGCCATACTGAGAGAAAGTCCATGGCAACGGAGGGCCTCCGCCAGAGCCCCCGCGCCGACCGGTGTCACGTTTTCCGCGAGTACTTCCAGGGTGAGGCGTTCCACCTCGTTGTCTTCAGTTCCGGAAGTTCTGCTCTGCGCCATGCGCGTCTCGTCTCCCCTCTTCCGGGAAGATATGGGTGGTCCGTTGTCTTTCATTCCGTTGTGTGCATGAAGCTTTCCGGCGATTTCCCGGGAAACGGCCGCTTGGAGGGGTTTTCCCGGTTTGCCCCGCATTGAAGGCGGAGGCGGTCTCTAGTAGAACGTGTGGATGCCTTTTTCCGCGGAACGCCGTGCCCATCCGGGAACGGGGGGCACACACTGGTCCTCGGGGAGAGCCTTGACCTCGACGAAGACGGGGCCCGGCTCTGCGTAGACGGCGCGGAGCGTCGGTTCCAGATCCTGGGGGGCTGCGATGCGGGCGGTCCGCAGACCGAAGCCCTCGGCGACGCGGCAATAGTCCGTGGCGTCAAAATCCGTGGAAAAATGCTCCGATGTGCCGAACTCGAAGAAATTGGTCGCCCGGATCCAGCCGAAACTGCGATTGTCGAAAAGAAAGAGTTTCACATTTGCCTTCGTTCTGGCGAGGGTTTCCATCTCCGCCGCACAGAAGCCGAAGCTGCCGTCCCCGGAGAGGGCGGTCACGGGGGAGCCGGGAGCGGCGAAAGCCGCGCCGATGGCGGCGGAAAGGCCGAACCCGAGAGCTCCGATGGCGAAGTTGCACACGAAGCGACGCCCCGGACGTCCGAGACGAAGATACGTGGCGGGGTAGATGGCGCTGATTCCAGGGTCCACCACGATGGGCGCGTCATCGGAAAGGAACGACGAAAGAGCGCAGACGAAGCGCATGGGATGCACGGGTGTGCTGTCGCACAGAAGCCCTGCCGTGCAGGATTCCCGGTAGCGTTCCCCGAGGCGGCGCAGCTCCTCGCCGCGGGAATGTCGGGAAGAGAGTTTCCGGCGAGTGGCTTCGACGAGCATGGCTTCCAGCGTGGCCTTCGCATCTCCCAGGAGCAGGGCGTCCGCGGCGTAGTTGTTGCCCAACTCCGCCTCGCTCACATCGAGCTGGATGACCTTTGCCTTGCCTTTCCGCGGCGGCAGTGTCCATCCCGCTGTTCCGGCCGAATCGGTGCTGGAACCCACGAAGAAGACGAGGTCCGCCTCGGCGAGCACGCCGTTGGAGAAGCTTGTGCCTCCCCGGGCGCCGACGACTCCCACGGAAAGGGGGTGGAGTTCCGAAATCGCTCCCTTGCCGCCGATGCTCGTGCCCACGGCGAGGCCGAACTGCTCCGCTACGGCCGTGACGGCCTCCCATGCGCCGGATGTCACCGCGCCCTGGCCGCAGACGAGAAAGCCTCTCTCCGCTTTCTCCAGCAGATCTACCGCGGCGCGGACCTGCTCGGCATCGGCGCAGCTCCGTAAACCAGGGCAATGGGAGAATTCCCGCTGGGCGTAGAGATCGTCCGGATCGGCGCTCATTTCGAGCATGTCCATGGGAAGACGAAGGTGCACCGGTCCGGGACGCCCCGTGGTGGCCACGCGGAAGGCGCGACGGATAAAGAACGGAATGTCCTCCGGACGTGTGATGTCCATGGTCTCCTTGACCGTGCTCCGGAGAAGGGCCGGCTGGTCGAAACCGGTGAGCATGTTTCTCTTCTCCATATGAAGGGGGATGTCCGATGTGAAGGCCAGAAGGGGAATGCCCGATTTCTGTGCCTCCAGAAGACCCGGAGCGAGATGGGTGGCACCGGGACTGGGGCTCTCGCAGATGCCGGGTTTGCCGGAGATTTTCGCGTAGCCGTGGGCCATGAAGGCGCTGCTGCGTTCGTCTCTCACCATGACGTGACGAATGTCCGGAAAGGTTTTCCACTCCTCGTAGAGATGAAGTGTGGTTTCGCCGGGAAGGCCGAAGATCGTATCCACCCCGTATTGTTTGAGCATTTCCAGAAGGATGCGTCCTGCTTTCATCATGAAGGATCTCTCCTTTGCGAGTAGCGTTTTCCGAATCGTCCGCCGATCTTGCGTCTTCGAAAGTACGTGCCGCCTCCCTGGAACCGGAGGCGGCACGTACGAAGGCCTTAGACGAGCCTTCGGAGAAGCGACTCCCGTTCGCCTTCGAGATAGTCCAGGGGGGGGATTTCAAGCATAGTGTAACACCCCGGGCGCTGTTTTTTTCCTGCCCGTGCGGAGGACACCATCACTTGTGCCGTCGCTGCGGGGTTCATGAGTGTCATGGAGAAGGTAATGCGCTGATTGTGGGATCTTCCCGAGACGCCCTTGCGTTCCATAAGGACGCCGTGTCCGAGATCGATCAGTTGTTTCACGTCCTCGGTGGGATAGACGTAGGTCTCGTCGTGAGCGAAATAGGGGTCTTCCAGAATGGCTTTCCGGACAGCTTCGAAGTCCGCCCCGGGTGCCAGCTCCACGTAGACATGTCGTTTATGGAGTCCCGTTCCCTTGGGAAGCGTGAGGGAGAGGGCGTCCCGGACGCCCGGAATGTTCTTGACCGCCACGGTGTGTCCCATGCTCATGCCGGGACCGAAGTTCGTGTAGGTGATGCCCTTCGGGGCGATTCCCTCGAGAATGGCCCGGACCACGGAGTCGGTTCCGGGATCCCACCCCGCGCAGATCACCGCGACGGACCCACCCGCCTTGCCTGCTGCGTCGAGTTTCCTGCGGAGGTCCATGACGGCTTCGCCGTGGATGTCGAAACTGTCCACGGTGTTGATTCCCTTCGCGAGGTAGTGGGGCGCCACCTCGGGGATGGCTCGGCTGGCGATGGCCAGGATTGCCGCGTCCACCCCGCCGAGTTCGTCCACATCGCAGACCACGGGAAGTTTTGTTTCGCTCTGAAGAGATGCCGCTTTCCTGGGATCCCTGAGAACAATTCCCGCTGCTTCCATGTCCGAAGCGGCCTCCACGGCGGCAAGGGCCTCCCGGGCCACATTGCCGAATCCAACGATCGCCACGCGCATCTTTTCCATTTCTTCCGCCGCCTTTCTCGTTCGGATCCTGCGGATGAGGAACAACATCACTGCTCACTGATGAGCAATCGCGGAAAAACTATAGAACATTCCCCGGAATGTTGTCAATGCCCCTTGGAACACTACTTGCAAGAGCTCGAATTGCGGAAAGGTTGACACAAGTGTTCCGCGGACCTAGAATGCGGACATGCACAAACTCATCAATGATGAGTGTTTTCCTGACAGAGTCAGCCCAATGCGACATGTGGAACGATCTTTCGGAAAAACGCTCGTTGGTTGGAATGCGCGAATGCGCAGACAGGAGGTGGGAAACCCGAATCGGACGGAATTTCTTCAAGCGTTCTCCCCAAGGATTGCTCCCGCTCCAAAGCAACGAGGTGTTTTTCAAGGGAGGTGGTCTTGTGTGAAGAGATTCATACTCAAACGGTTGCTCATCGCCGTACCCGTCCTCATCGGCATTACCTTCGTCATCTTCATCCTGCTCAACGTGGTTCCGGGAGACCCTGTGGCGCTCATGATGGGAGAGCGCATGAGTCCCGAGATCATCGAGCGCGTGAGGCACCAGATGCATCTCGACGACCCCTGGCCGGTTCGGTACGTGCGCTTCCTCGCGGGAGCGGTCCAGGGCGATCTCGGGGAATCCTACAAACTGCAGCGTCCCGTGGCGGATCTCATCGTCGGCGCTTTCCCCGTGACGCTCAAGCTGGCTCTGGCGGCGGCCCTCGTGGCCTGGCTCATCGGAATTCCGGCGGGAATTCTCTCGGCGGTGAAACAGTACTCCCTCACGGACAACTTCTTCATGGGACTCGCCCTCACCGGAGTATCCATGCCCGTCTTCTGGACCGCCCTTCTCTTTCAGTACGTCTTCGCCCTCAAACTCGGATGGCTTCCCGTCGCCGGCTTCTACAGCGCGAAACACCTCATCATGCCCGCCCTGGTGCTCGGCTGGAGTTCCTCGGGACTCATCGCCCGCCTCACAAGATCCAGTCTTCTGGACGTGATGCGCCACGACTACATCCGGACGGCCCGGGCGAAGGGGCTTCGGAATGTCCCGGTCATTCTCCGTCACGCCCTGAAGAACGCTCTGCTTCCCGTGGTGACCGTCATGGCTCTGCAAATCGCCTTCCTGCTCTCCGGCTCGGTGATCACCGAGAGCATCTTCAACATTCCCGGAGTTGGGCGCATCGCCGTGGGTGCCATCCAGAACCGGGACATGCCCCTGCTTCAGGGAGCGGTACTCTTCACGACCGTGTTGGTCATTCTGGGGAACCTCGCCGCGGATGTCCTCTACGGCTGGCTCGACCCGCGGATCCGGTACGAGTAGGTGGAGCCCATGCACGATGACGAACGTGTTCCCGACAACAAGATGAAGACCCCGGACAGCGGTCAGGGAATTGCTCCGGAAAAAATCGAGGTGAAGAAGGACGACGTGGAGACTCTCTTCGGAGATGTCTTTCGGGCGTTTCAGAAGAATCGCTCCGCCCTGGTCGGACTCTGTGTGGTTCTCTTCATCACGGTCCTCGCCCTTTCCGCACCTTACGTGCTTTCTCACGACCCCTACACGATGAATCTGGACAACCGGAACCAGCCGCCGTCGGAGGCACACTGGTTCGGAACGGATACCTATGGTCGGGATCTCATGGCCCGGGTGATCTTCGGTGCCCGCATTTCGCTGGTCATCGGCCTCATTCCGGCTTTTCTCGCCACCTGCATCGGTTCCATCCTGGGCGTCGCGAGCGGATTCTACGGAGGAAAGACGGATTTCTGGATCATGCGCCTCGCCGACGTGGTCCTCGCCTTTCCTTCCCTGCTGTTGGCGATGGTCATCATGTACACTCTCGGAGCCAATCTCTTCAACATTTTTATCGCCCTTTCCATCGTCGGATGGGCCAGTACCTCCCGAATCGTCCGCTCCCAGACCCTTGCCCTGAAAGAGAAGGAATTCGTGGAGGCCGCCCGAGCCCTCGGGGTGAAAAACCGAACCATCATCTTCCGGCACATTCTTCCCAACTGTCTTCCCAACATCATGGTGGTCTTTACCATGTCCATTCCCTCGGCCATCATGCAGGAGGCGGGACTTTCCTTCCTCGGAGTGGGGGCGCAGCCGCCGACGCCGAGTTGGGGGTTGCTCGTGTCCCAGGGAAAGGAATTCATCTTTTCCGCGCCGTGGGTTGCCATCATTCCCGGAGTGGCCATCCTGATTCTCGTGCTGGCCTTCAACTTCATGGGAGACGGACTGCGGGACGCCATCGATCCCTACATGAAGGACTGACGGAGGCGATCATGAGCGCACAGGAAACCATTCTCGACGTGAAGAATCTGCGGACGCTCTTTCTCACCAGGAAGGGCATCGTCCCTGCCGTGGACGGCATCTCCTTTTCCGTGAGGAAGGGGAAAGTGACGGGACTTGTGGGGGAATCGGGGTGCGGCAAGAGCGTCACTTCCCTTTCCATCATGGGACTCATTCCTCAGCCTCCGGGCAAGATCGCGGGAGGAGAAATCCTCTTCGAGGGGCGTGATCTGTCGAAGCTTTCCTACAAGGAGATGTGCCGGGTCCGGGGAAAAGACATCTCCATGATCTTCCAGGAGCCCATGACCTCCCTGAATCCCGTCAAGACCGTGGGGTACCAGGTGGGGGAGGTGCTCCGGATTCACCAGAGAAATGTGGCCGACGCGGAGGTGCGGCGCCGGGTGGTGGAAATGCTTGATCTCGTAGGGATTCCCGAGCCGGAATCCCGGGTACGGGCTTTTCCGCATCAGCTCTCCGGGGGGTTGCGTCAGCGGGTCATGATCGCCATGGCCCTCATCTGCGATCCCAAGCTGCTCGTCGCCGACGAACCCACGACGGCCCTGGACGTGACGATCCAGGCCCAGGTGCTCAAGCTCATGATGGACCTGCAGCGTCGTATCGGAACCTCCATCATCCTCATCACTCACGATCTTGGTGTGGTGGCGGAGACCTGCGACGACGTGAATGTCATGTACGCGGGAAGCATCGTCGAACAGGGGGATGTGTTCAATATTTTCCGGAATCCTTCTCATCCCTACACGCGGGGGCTGCTCCGTTCCATTCCCGACACGGGAGGGACGGGGAGAAAGGAACGGCTGTTCAGCATCGACGGCATGGTTCCCTCTCTGACGGATTTGCCTCCGGGATGCCGTTTCGCTCCGCGCTGTACCCAGGCCCGGGAGAGCTGTTTCAAGGAGATGCCCGAGCTCGTTCCCGTGGGTGAGGGGCACTTCGTGCGCTGCAATCGCGCGAGGGAGGCCTGCTGATGAACAACATCCTCGTTCAGACAAAGGGACTCAAGGTGACCTTTTCCGCCGAGGCGGGCATGTTCGGCGGAGAAGCCCGGGTCGTGAAGGCGGTGGATGACGTCTCCGTCGACATTGCCGAGCGGGAGACCTACGCCCTCGTGGGCGAGTCGGGGTGCGGCAAGACGACCCTCGGGCGGGCGATTCTCCGCCTGGTCCCGACCACGGGGGGGCAGGTGTTCTTCCGTGGCGAGGATCTGTCCTCGCTTTCGCCGGAGGTGATGCGTTCTCTGCGACGCAAGATGCAGATCATCTTTCAGGATCCCTACGCATCGCTCAATCCGCGTATGCGGGTCCGGGAGATCCTCGCCGAACCCTTCCGAACCCACGAGCCCAAAATGTCCGCGAAGGACGTGGACGAGCGTATCGCAGCGCTCCTCTCCGTGGTGGGCATGCGGAGCGATACCATGCGAAAATATCCCCATCAGTTCAGCGGCGGGCAACGGCAACGCATCGGCATTGCCCGGGCTCTGGCGCTGAACCCTGAATTCATCGTTTGCGACGAGGCTGTTTCCGCCCTGGACGTGTCCATTCAGGCCCAGGTGTTGAACCTTCTCTCGGATCTGCAGAAAGAGTTCCGTCTCACCTATCTTTTCATCACCCACAATCTTTCCGTGGTGCGTCACATTGCCGACAAGGTGTGCGTCATGTTCCTCGGCAAGGCCATGGAAATCGGCGACACGGAGGACCTCTTCGCACGGCCTTTCCACCCCTACACGAAGTTTCTCATCGCCGCCGCTCCCGTTCCGGATCCCACGCAGCGGGATCGCGAGCGGCTTCTTCTGAAAGGGGACATTCCGAGCCCGATCAATTTGCCTCCGGGGTGCCGTTTTTCCACGCGCTGTCCCTACGCACAGGAGCGATGTCGTCTGGAGGAGCCGGAGACGGTGGCACTTGAAGGAAGGGCCGTCTCCTGTCATTATCCACTCGTCTGAGCCGCATCTTCCGCGACGGAAGAACTAAGGAAGGGATGACCATGAACAAGGGAAGGGCGTTGCGCCCGGGGGATCTTATCGGTCTGTTGAGTGTGTCGAACCCCGTCACCGACGAGGAGCGGCAGTGCAGCGTGGATGTGGTGGAGGCTCTGGGCTTCCGCACGGTCTGTGGAGAGAGCCTTTTCCACCGGAGGGGATACTTGGCAGGCCCCGACGAGATCCGTGCCCGGGACGTGAATCGCATGTTTGCCGATCCGGACATCGCGGGGATCTTCTGTGTCCGCGGAGGCGAAGGAGCGAACCGCCTTCCAGAGATGATAGACCTGGAGGTGGTGCGGAAGAACCCAAAAGTCTTTTTGGGGTACAGCGACGTCACGGTCTTCCATCTCCTTCTGGGACAAGGCGCGGACCTCGTCACGATTCAGGGCCCCATGCCCTATACCGAATTCCGCCGGGATACCTTCGAGGGCTACGTGAAAGAGCATTTTCTGAAAGCCGTCACGAAGACGGAGCCTGTTGGGGAAATCCTTCCGCCCCAGGGAGATCCTGCCATCCAGGCACTTGTTCCCGGAACGGTGGAGGCGCCTCTCGTGGGAGGATGCCTTTCCCTCATCTCCGCCCTCATGGGAACCCCCTGGGAGATCGACACGCGGGGAAAGATTCTCATCATCGAGGACGTGGGAGAACAGCCCTACAAATACGACCGTTGGCTCTGCCAGCTTCGTTCCTCAGGCAAACTCCAGCAGTGCGCCGGAGTCGTCGTCGGTCAGTGCATCGACTGCACCACGGACAAACCGAAGATGGACATTCCCCTGGAGGAAATCTTCGCCGACCTTCTGGTGCCTCTCGGAGTTCCGGTGCTTCTGAACGTTCCTTTCGGCCACGGCAAGCGGAAAGCCACGTTCCCCCTGGGGGTGCGGGCGCTTCTCGACGGAAACGCGGGGCGATTCTTCCTCACGGAATCGGGAGTGCGGTAACCGCCTCTTTCGGATGGCCGTTTTTTCACGGTGCACTTCGCGGCGTCTCCTCCGCCGTCGGCCTGAATCGGTTTTTTTAGTGAAGGGAGGGATGCGGTCACACGGGAGGAAACATGTTGGCGGAAGAAGGGACGTTTCTCCACGGGAAGGGGAGAGACCGGAGGAGTAAGGATCGAGGAAACAGAGACGGACAGGAGGGAACGAAACGTGAAGAGAACAGTGCAGCGTATGCTTGTTCTGGCGGTTGTGATGTTCGCCCTGGTGGGGCTGATCGCGGGAGTGGCTCAGGCCAAGGAGAAAGTTCTCACCATCGCGGGTTTTTCCACGGATACCGTGGATGCCCATATGACCACGGCGGAATATTTCGTGCCGCTCAACGCGTTTGACCGCCTCGTACAGGTGGAGCCCGGCTCCAATCCGCCCAAGATCGTTCCCATGTTGGCGGAGAAGTGGAACGTCTCCAAGGACGGGAAAGTCTTCACCTTTTTCCTGCGCAAGGGCGTCAAGTTCCACAACGGCGAAGAACTCACCGCCGACGACGTGCTCTACACCTTCGACCGCGTGCTCAATCCCGCGACCAAATCCTTCCAGACGGATCTCTTCGACTTCGTCGAAGGAGCCCGGGAGCGGCTCGACGGCAAGGCGGACAGCGTGTCGGGCTTTAAGGTTCTCGACAAATACACGTTCCAGATTACCCTGAAGGAACCCTATGCGCCGTTTTTGGCTTCCATGGGGACACCTGGTGCGAACATCTACAACAGAAAATTCACCGAGGAGTTCGGCGCCAAGTTCGGGCAGACCGCGGAGAGCACCTGCGGCACCGGTCCCTTCATCCTCAAGGAATATGTCCTGAACGACCACTTCACCCTCGTGGCGAACCCGGACTACTGGGCCGGCAAGGCGAAGATCGACAAGCTCGTGGCGCGCATCGTTCCTGATTCCGAGACGCTCCGTCTCATGTTCCTCACCGGCGAGATCGACATCTTCGACTGCGACCAGGGATTCTCCCAGATTCCCTTCTTCATGGAGGATGCCAAGTGGAAGGACCTGATCCACAGAGGCCCCCGGGTGGGGCTGGTCTACATGACTATGAACAACCAGATGAAGCCCTTCGACGATGTGCGGGTCCGCAAGGCTTTCCAGATGGCGGTGGACCGCAAGAAGATCCTCGACACGGTGTACTTCGGCAACGGTATCCTCATTGACGGAATCATTCCCCGGGGACTCGTGGGTTACAACCCCGAAGCGCTGCCCAAGATCGAGTACAATCCCGCGAAGGCGAAGGAACTGCTCGTCGAGGCGGGCTACCCCGACGGTGTGGACGTGACGCTCACCCAGGTGACGGGATGGTCGAACCGTTGGGTCCAGATCAATGAACTCTTCCAGCAGATGGTGAAGGACGCGGGCTTCAACGTGAAACTCGAAGCCGTCGATTCCGCCACCTACTACGCGAAGCGCAAGGAAGGCGGACTCATGGCCTATCCGCAGATCTGGTCCCTCGACACGAACGACCCCGACGGCACCATCTACAATTTCTTCTACAAGGACCGTTCCTTCGGTCGGTCGATCTGCTACAACAACGAGGCGGCGATGAACAAGATCATCGAACTTCGCTTCATGCCCGATCAGGAACAGCGCATGAAGGAGTACAACGAGCTGGAGAAGACCATCGTCCACGACGATGCGGCGTGGCTGCCCCTCTTCTCCGTGGACCATCTCTACGTGCTGCAGCCCCGGGTGAAGAACTTCGTCGTTCCCTGGAACGGCTGGAGTGACATGTCCTATTATCCGATGGACGTGGAGGATTAGGAAGAAGGGACACTCGTGAAAGTCTACATCAGTTGTGACATGGAGGGCGCGACGGGAGTCGTTCGGTGGGAGCAGGTGGAGCACGACAAGCCGGAATATGAGTTCGGCAGGGCCATGCAGCTCCACGATCTCCTCGCCGTGGCCGAGGCGGCCCTTGAATGTGGTGCCGACGAGGTGCTGGTGAACGATTCCCATTCGCGGATGATCAATCTCGACGCGCGGCGGATTCCGAAGGGACTTCGCCTCGTGAGCGGTTCGGGAAAGTATCTCAGTATGATGGAGCAGGTGGAGGGTGCCGATCTGGCTTTTTTCGTCTGCTATCACGCCAAGGCGGGGACGCTCCGGGCCATTCTCGACCACACCATGTCGGGAAACACCTTCGATCTGACGTTGAACGGCGTCTCCGTGGGAGAACTCGGTTTCAACGCCGCCGTGGCCGGGCATTTCGGTGTCCCGCCGGCGTTGGTCACGGGGGATGCCGCAGTCTGCCGCGAGGCGAAAAGCGTCTTCGGCGACGACATCACCACCTGTGTCGTCAAGGAGGGCGTGGCAAGGACAAGCGCGGTGCTTCTCCCTCCGGAGGAGACGGCGGCGCTCCTGCAAAAGGCCGTGAAAGAAGCGATGGCGCGCAGCCGGAAGGCCGTTCCCTATCGTCCGGCCTTTCCGGGCCGCGTGGCGCTCACGGTCTTCAACTGCGCCCAGGCGGATGCCGCCGCAGGCATTCCCGGCACGATCCGCGAGTCCGGGCGGACCCTCACCTTCGAGGCGAAGGATGCCGTGGAGGCCTACTGCTGGTTCCGTTCTGCTTTGTCGCTCGCCGGAACCGTCCCCCGTTAGCGGTACGTTGCCGCATCGGCGGCACGGTGACGGAATGCAGTTGCCGTGCCGACAGAAATGTTTTTCCGAAGGACGCCGCCCATCCAGGGCCGGCGTCCTTCTTCGTTTCACCGGCTTTGGTTCCGCTTTTTTCGCAGCGTTCCCGAAACGATGGGGGCTCGGTCTTCTTCCGCTTTCCGGTGTGGGCGGAGTCCCTCCACGTAGCGTCCGGGAGAGATCCCCACGATGCGATGGAAGGCCCGGGTGAGGTGGCTCTGATCGCAGAAGCCTACGGCCGTTGCGGTTTCGGCGATCTCCTTTCCCGAACGGAGCAGTTCCCGAGCCCGTCGGACACGGAACTGCACGAGAAAGGTGTGGGGTGGCATACCGAAGGTCTCCCGAAATGTGCGCAACAGGTACCACCGGCTGGCGTGGGATTCTTCCGCAAGCTCCTCCAGGGAGATGCGTTCGGCATGACGGTTTTCCAGAATTTGCCGTACTCTTTGAGCCAGAGTCGTTCCGTCCCTGGTGCGTCGGGGTGACGGCCGGTCCGACGCATGACGGAGAACGAGTCTTGCCAGACTCCAGGTCAGAAGAGTCTGGAGTTCCAGAGGCGAAGAGGAAGAATCTTCCAGGAGCCGATGAAGACGGAGAAGTTCGAGGGCGAGTTCATCGTCGAAGAGCACGCATTCCGGGATAAAAGGGAAGGCCGTTCTCCGTCCGAGTTCCTCCGTAACACGACAGAGCAGGGAGGGATCGGCGTAGAGCATGCGATAACGCCAGCCCCTACGGTCTCCGGCATAGCCTGTATGGGTTTCCCCGGGGAGGGCGAAGCCGACGCTTCCCCGGGGGGCCACGAAGTGGCTTTTTCTGTAGCGCATGGCGAGGGCGCCTTCTTCAATGACGCCGAGGGCGAAGGTGTCGTGCGCGTGGGGCGGAAAGGACTGGTCGAGATAGACGGCGCGGAGAAGTTCCACGCCGGGCAGCTCTTCGGATGTCCAGAACGTCGCCTCTTCCCGAAACATCTCTCACGTCTCCTTTCTCGCCACGGGTTGCCTTTCGTCCGGGGTTTGACTGTTCGACCCTACGCGGAAGGCATCTCCGGATGCGCATCGTCTCCGGGGGGCGAGCAGTTACCTCACCATGGAGTTGTCGTCCGAACACAAAGGGGAACTCCCGGAAAAGTGCGGCTCATCGCCGCAGGCGGCCGCCGGACACCATGAAAACCTTTTTGCACACCTTGACGCACACAACTCAAACAAACTCGCACACGACTCTGGAAGATTGTTGCGTACTCCACCGCCAGGAATCGCGGCGACCGCTCGCACAATGTGACGGGTACAACCACAACCGTGAAGTCGTTTTTTCGGGACCGGAATGAGCAATATTGTACAAGCTTTTCCGTGTTCCGTTGTCTATGCTGGAACACAGTGTTTTCGGAACGAGGACAGGAGGGACGGACATGTTCGATGTCGATGCGAGTTGGAAAAAGACATTTCCCGGAGCGAGCGCGGGTTTTCTCGTGATGCGGGATGTGGAGGACCGGAAGGATGCGCCGGAGATTGTCGCGGCGGCGCGGGCGCTTGAGGAGACACTGCGGGAGCGCTATGCGGGAATGGACCGGGCGCGCCTTCGGGAAGAGCCGGTTTTTCGGGAGTACGCGGCATACTACCGGCGTTTCGACAAGCTCTATCATGTGCAGCTTCAGGTGGAATCGGTAGTGTTCAAGAACAAAACCGTTCCCTGCGGTTCGTCCCTTGTGGCGGCCATGTTCCTGGGAGAATTGAAAAACGGTCTGCTCTCCGCGGCGCACGATCTTGACAGGGTGGAGCCTCCTGTCGTCCTTGCCGCGACGGACGGAACGGAGACCATGGACATGCTCGGAGGGAGCAAAAGCAAGGCACAGCAAATGAAACCCGGGGACATGTGCATGAAGGACCGCGGAGGCATCATTTCCGCCGTGCTCTACGGAGCGGACCAGAGAACTCCCATCGGGCCCGGCTCGCGGCATGTGCTCTACACCGTCTATGCGCCCCGGGGAATCGACGAGACATTGACCCGTCGCCACCTGGAGGACATTCGGGACTACGTTCTCCTTGCCTCTCCCGGAGGGCGCGTGGAGTGCCTGCAGGTAGTCCGGGCCTGAGTGGAGATGCAGGAGATGCGCCCCGCCGGGGCCGGGCTTCCTTGAAAGCCTGGGCCCGGCGGGGCGGGATCCGTGCGCCTTCTTCCAGCATGTGCAGGTACCTTTCCCTCCCGGGTTGATACGGAACCCCCGGTTCCGTATCGAAAGGCGGCAAAATGCCGAGGCTACTGATTTCGCTGTTCCGACATCCCCGCGTTCTGGAAATCCTCAAGATACACCTGTAACTGTCGTGTCCTCGCCTCGGTCAATCCAGCCGCCCAGTGGAGTTGGAGTCCCTCGTTCTTTTCCGCGTCGTAGAAACTCTTGAGAAAGGCCAGGTGCGCGTCCCGATAGGCGATCCAGGAACGTTGGGCCGTGCGCAATACGTCCTGCTCTCCTGCTTTGAGTCGTTTGTAGAAGGTCTGATAGATCTCGTTCAGTGCGCCGTCGGCGGTGGCGTGGCGTTTTTGCGCTTCCGCCACGTCCGTGGGCGGCAGTGTCCAGGAGAGGTCAAGCTGTGCAAGCATGCCCCCGAGTTCCATCGCTCTCTCCCGGGGAATCCCCACGTCAAGGAGAACGTGCGCCACCTGCCACATACTTCCCCCCGCCTCGTTCAGAATCGCACCGTACACGGCGTTGCCGAGAAGTCGTTCCTCTTCCCGGAACGCCCGCCAGGCTTGTTCACTTTTTTCGAAGGCGGGGTGTTTCTTCTTGTCGAGACGGGAGAGAAGTGCCTGTCGGAGACGCTCTTCCTCCGCCGCCCATGCTTCTTCCGCCTGTCCGGCGCAGGTGATGACCCCCTGCGTCGAGGGATCGGCGTTCATGCAGGTGTCGAGCGCGAGATCGAGCGGGTGATCGTCTGCGGCGAACGCTTCCACGCCCGTCAGAAGGAACAGCAGGAACAGCAGCGGCAGAAAAAGCCGCGGATGGGCGACTTCCTTCATCGCGGAAAAAGTCGTCGTTTCCGTGGGATGGTTTTCGTGGGATGAAACAGAGTGCTGTGCGTGGGGCATGTCGTCACCTCCGTAATGTCGTTGCGCATCCCTTCCGCAATTTTTTCGCATGTACCTGCGGAGAAGAGATGCGGGGCGTTTCGGAAATTCCGAAAACCCCTTCCGTTTGAGGAACGTCGGGTTTGAGAAAAAGGGAAAGGTCCATTCCGCGAATCGGTCACTCCTTTCCAGGACCGTGCTTCAGTCGAAAATGGCCTTGCGGTAGAGCATGCTCACCACCTTGCCTTTCTCAAGGTAGAAGAGAAGTTCTTCCCGGTTCAGCAGATACTGGAGCATTGTGGCGTCTCCCGCGAAAGGTTCTCCGAGGCGGTCCCGGATTTCTTCCGCCGGGGTGCCCTGGAGAACACCGCCGAAATCCATCCAGCCTCCAGCGATTTCGAGAAAGCGCAGGCGGTCCCGACCGCGGTAGTTCCAGAACACCGCGTTGTGTCCGTGATAGGCGAGGGAGATGGAGGTGATGGCCACATTCCAGTCGGCCAGTTCCAAGGTGTCCACCTCTGCTTGGTCCGGCTTGCCGAAACGTTTTTCCATCATGGCCCGGTTGACGCCGAAGTCGTTTCGAATGCGTCGAAAAAGACGAGAGAGCGCGTCTCCCTCGGGGAGAAGACGGAGATATTTCCCATAAATCCAGCCTTCGCCGTATTTTTCACTCACCGTGAGGTACCAGGCATACTCCTCACCGGTGTGGCGAACGTCGATCACGAGCAGCTCGCCTGCGTCCATGTCGTCGGTGAACTGGCCGAGGAGCGGTCCCTTCGCCGAAGGTTCACCCCGGAGATTGACCCGCTTTCCCTGGAGTTCCGCCCCCAACGGCCAGGTGCGCACGTTCTCCAGCGCTTCTCTCGAAGGCGTGTCGCTCTCCGCAAGAACACAACCCGCAAAGACGAAAAGCAACAGAAAAACTCCTCCGAAAGGACACCCTGTCCCCCGAACGATTCGCAACATTGTGGCTCACCTTCCTCCTTTTCGAAGTGTACTCGTGTTTTCCGTGCCTTGCCACGGGTTTTTGTCGTGTACCCTTCGCGTAATCCGTTCCGATCGATATGCGTACAGGAACAGGCGACTACTTCGCGTGGACGAGGAGGAATGTTCCCTTCTCGGAAGTGAGTAAACCCTTGTCGACGCCGAGAACGTGTTTTGATTGCGCGCCTCCTGACAAGGACGTGCGGTACGCTCCACGGTGGTACTTTTTCTTCCTCTACCATCCCCGTCCGCCACCGCCTCCGCCACCGCCGCCGGAGGAGCCGCTGCCACCGCTGCCGGAGGAACGTGTTCCCGACGCGACAGCCCCGACGAAACCCGACGAAAACGAAGCGATTCCCTCGGCGGTCGCGAAAGTGTACGCATCTCCCCGATACCAGGAGGGGGAATAGCGCGCCGCCGCGAGCGTTTTTTCGAAGCGGTTCGCCCAGGTTTTCGCCGTGTCCAGCGCGAAGGCGTAGGGGAGCAATGCCTCGAAGAGTTCCGGTGTTTCCTGCGGCGGTGTCATCTGTTCCATCCGGGGAGTCTCCGCGGTCGCCATGTAGAGGCGCAGCCCCTCCAATTCTTCGGCGAGACGTGCGCCGGAATCGGAGCGAACCTTCATGAGCGGTTTGAAGAACAGCAGGATTGCCGCGCAGAGCAGTGGTGCCGGTGCGGAAACAGGATCCGCCGCAAGGCCTGAGGCGCCACCGGCGAAGGTTGCGCCGATCAGGACGAAGAGGAAGATCCCTGGAAAAAGGATGCGGAGAAAGAAGCGTGTTCCCCAATGTCCCTTGCCGGGCG